>NZ_JAKTNS010000005.1:0-79396 GCF_022760915.1 Thermus thalpophilus
TTGAGGCCTGGCTGGAGCGCTTCGGCCTAAAGGACCGCCTCCACGCCCCCCTCGCTTCCCTCTCCCGGGGCATGCAGCAGAAGGCAGCCCTGGCCCTGGCCCTCGCCCTCAAGCCCCGCTTCCTCCTCCTGGACGAACCCACCCTGGGCCTGGACCCCGTGAGCCGGAGGGAGTTTGAGGGCATCCTCTTGGAGCTCAAGAAAGAGGGGTGGGGGATCCTCCTCACCTCCCACGACCTGGAGGTGGTGGAGCGGGTGAGCGACCGGGTGGCCTTCCTCCACCGGGGAGAGGTGCGGCGGCAAGGCCCCACCCGGGCCCTCCTCCTAGACTGGGCCGGGGAGGGGTACCGGGTGCGCCTCGCCGGGCCCAAGGCGGAGGTCCTTCTCAAAGCCTTAGGCCCTGGCTGGAGCGCGGAAGGCCCCGAGGTCCTCTTCTTCCTGGGGCCGTGGGAGGCGCTGCGGGAGGCTTTGGGTACGCTCCCCGTGGAGGTCCTCGAGGTCTCCAGGGGGACGCCGAGCTTGGAGGCCCTCTTCCTTCACCTCTTCGGGGAGGCCAGCCCTTTCCCCAGCGCATAACTTTGCGCTACCCTATCTCCATGCGCCTCCACCCCCGCACCGAGGTGGCCAAGGAGAGCATCTTCCCCAAGATGAGCGCCCTGGCAAGGGAGCTTGGCGCGGTGAACCTGGGGCAGGGCTTTCCCTCTAACCCCCCGCCCCCTTTCCTGCTGGAGGCGGTGCGCAAGGCTTTGGGCCGGTACGACCAGTACGCCCCCCCGGCGGGGCTTCCCCTCCTGCGGGAGGCCTTGGCGGAGGAGTTTGGCGTTTCCCCGGAGGGCGTGGTGGTGACCTCGGGGGCCACGGAGGCCCTTTACGTCCTCCTGCAGAGCCTCGCTGGCCCGGGGGAGGAGGTGGTGGTCCTGGAGCCCTTTTTTGACGTCTACCTGCCCGACGCCTTTCTAGCGGGGGCGGGGGCGCGGCTCGTGCGCCTGGACCTAACCCCGGAGGGCTTCCGCTTAGACCTCGCCGCCTTGGAAAGGGCCGTCACCCAAAGGACCCGGGCCATTCTCCTCAACACCCCCATGAACCCCACGGGCCTGGTCTTCGGGGAGGAGGCGCTGAAGGCCATCGCCGCCTTGGCCCGCAAATACCAGCTCTTTTTGGTCTCCGACGAGGTTTACGACGAGCTCTACTTCGGCGAAAGGCCAAGGCGCCTCGGGGAGTTTGCCCCCGAGCGCACCTTCACCGTGGGGAGTGCGGGGAAGCGCCTCGAGGCCACGGGCTACCGGGTGGGTTGGATCGTGGGGCCGGCGGAGTTCATGCCCACCCTGGCGGGGATGCGCCAGTGGACGAGCTTTTCCGCCCCCACCCCCTTGCAGGCGGGGGTGGCGGAGGCCTTGCGGGTGGCGCGAAAGGAGGGGTACTACGAGGCCCTGCGGGAAAGCTACCGGAAGCGGCGGGACCTCCTCTTGGCGGGCCTAAGGTCTTTGGGGCTAAGGGTCTATCCCCCTGAAGGCACCTACTTCCTCATGGCGGAGCTTCCGGGCTTTGACGCTTTCTGGCTCGTGCGGGAGGCGCGGGTGGCCTTAATCCCCGCCTCCGCCTTCTACCGGGAGGACCCACCCCCTTACCTCTTCCGCTTCGCCTTTTGCAAGAGCGAGGAGGAGCTAACCTTAGCCCTGGAGCGGCTTGGGCGTGTGGTAAACTCCCCCCGTGAAGCCTAAGGTGGTGCGGTACCTAGATCGGGGAGAGTTCCCCCTGGGGGCGGAGGAGGCCCTCGCCCTCTACCGGGCCATGCGGCGGGCCCGGTTTTTTGACGAGAAGGCCATGACCCTGCAACGGCAGGGGCGGCTTGGGGTGTACGCCCCCTTCATGGGGCAGGAAGCGGCCCAGGTGGGGGTGGCCTTGGCCCTGGGGGAGGGGGACTGGGTGGTGCCCAGCTACCGGGAAAGCGCCCTGCTCCTCGCCCGGGGGCTTCCCATCCACACCCTCCTCCTCTATTGGCGGGCGCACCCCGCGGGCTGGCGCTTTCCCGAGGGGGTGCGGGCGGTGAACCCCTACATCCCCATCGCCACCCAGATCCCCCAGGCGGTGGGCCTGGCCTTGGCGGGGCGCCACCGGGGGGAGAACTGGGTGGTGGCCACGAGCATCGGGGATGGGGGGACGAGCGAGGGGGACTTCCACGAGGGGCTCAACTTCGCCGCCGTGTTCCAGGCCCCGGTCCTCTTTTTGGTGCAGAACAACGGCTACGCCATCAGCGTTCCCAAGAGCCGGCAGATGCGGGTGGAGTACATCGCCCAAAGGGCGGAGGGCTACGGGATGGAGGGGGTGGTGGTGGACGGGAACGACGCCTTCGCCGTCTACCTCGAGGCCAAGAAGGCGGTGGAGAGGGCGCGGAAGGGGGAAGGCCCCACCCTCCTCGAGGCCCTCACTTACCGCCTCGCCCCCCACACCACCTCCGATGACCCCTCCCGCTACCGCTCCAAGGAGGAGGAGGAGGCCTGGCGGCGAAAAGACCCCGTGCTTCGCCTGCGGAAGGCCCTGGAGGAAAAGGGGCTTTGGGGCGAGGAAAGGGAAAGGGCGCTTCTTCAGGAGCTGGAAGAGGAGTTTGAGCGGGAGCTCGCCCGGGCGGACAGCGCCCCCGAACCCCGGCCCGAGGAGATCGTGGAGCACGTCTATGCCGATATGGGGCCGGACCAGAGGCGGGCTTGGGAGGCCTTGCGCCAAGGCCTTCACGTGGAGGAGGTATGGTGAAGGAGAAGACGCGCGTCCTCAACCTGGTCCAGGCCATCCACGAGGCCTTGGACCTGGCCCTGGCCCGGGACGAGCGGGTCCTGGTCTTTGGGGAAGACGTGGGGCGGCTTGGGGGGGTGTTCCGGGTCACGGAGGGGCTACAGGAGAAGTACGGGGAGAACCGGGTCTTTGACACCCCCTTGGCGGAAAGCGGCATCCTGGGCCTGGCCATCGGTCTCGCCATGGGCGGGATGCGCCCGGTGGCGGAGATCCAGTTCGCCGGCTTCCTCTACCCCGCCTTGGACCAGATCCTCTCCCACCTGGGCCGCTGGCGGCACCGGAGCCGGGGCCGGGTGGGGCTTCCCCTGGTGGTGCGGGCCCCCTATGGCGGTGGGGTTCACACCCCCGAGCAGCACGCCGACTCCCCGGAGGCCATCCTCTGCCACACCCCGGGGGTGAAGGTGGTCATCCCCTCCAGCCCGGAACGGGCGAAGGGGCTTCTCCTCGCGGCCATTGAGGACCCGGACCCCGTGTTTTTCCTCGAGGCCATCAAGCTCTACCGGGGTGCAAGGGCGGAGGTCCCCGAGGGCTACTACACCCTTCCCCTGGGCAAGGCCCGCATCCTGCGGGAAGGGAAGGCCGCCACCCTCATCGGCTACGGGGGCATGGTGGAGGTGATGCTGGAGGCGGCGGAGGTGGCGGCCAAGGAGGGGGTGGAGGTGATGGTGGTGGACCTGGAGACCCTGGTGCCCCTGGACGAGGACACCCTCCTTTCCGCCGTGAAGGAAACGGGCCGGGCCATCGTGGTCTACGAGGCCATGCGCACCGGGGGCTTCGGGGCGGAGATCGCCGCCCGCATCGCCGAGGGGGCCATAGACTACCTCCAGGCTCCTGTGGTGCGGGTGGCGGGGTACGACGCGCCCTACCCGCCCTTCAGCGCCATAGAGCACCACTACCGCCCGAACGCCAAACGGGTCTTGGCGGCCTTGCGGAGGGTGCTCACCCACTGAGGCGGTGCCTCTTTGGGGGCAGGGCTACCCCCTTCCTGCCCCAAGCCGCTAGAGTGGGAGGCATGGAGCGCTCCACCTCCGCTCGCCTTTTCGCCGAGGCAAGCGAGCACATCCCAGGCGGTGTCTCCAGCCCCGTGCGGGCCTTCCGGGCCGTGGGGGGGACCCCTGTGTTCCTCGTGCGGGGAGAAGGGGCCTACGCCTTTGACGCGGACGGGAACCGGTACGTGGACTACGTGATGAGCTGGGGACCCCTCATCCTCGGCCACGCCCACCCCGAGGTGGTGGCGCGGGTGAAGGAGGTGGCGGAAAAGGGGCTCACCTTCGGGGCGCCCCACCCCTTGGAGGTGGGCTTGGCCCAAGCGGTGAAGCGGGCCTACCCGGGGGTGGACCTGGTGCGCTTCGTGAGCACCGGGACCGAGGCCACCATGTCCGCCATCCGCCTCGCCCGGGGGTACACGGGCCGGAAGTACGTGGTGAAGTTCCGCGGCAACTACCACGGCCACGCGGACGGCCTCCTGGTGGAGGCCGGCTCGGGGGCCCTCACCTTCGGCGTTCCCTCCAGCGCCGGCGTGCCCGAGGAGTACGCCCGGCTCACCCTGGTCCTGGAGTACAACGACCCCGAGGGGCTCCGGGCGCTTCTCCGCGCCCGGGGCGAGGAGATCGCCGCCATCATCTTTGAGCCGGTGGTGGGGAACGCTGGGGTCCTCGTCCCCACGGAGGAGTTTTTACAGGCCCTGCACGAGGCCAAGGACTACGGCGTCCTCCTCATCGCCGACGAGGTGATGACGGGCTTCCGCCTGGCCTTCGGCGGGGCCACGGAGCGGTTTGGCCTCAAGCCCGACCTCGTGACCTTGGGGAAGATCCTGGGCGGGGGGCTTCCCGCCGCCGCCTACGCCGGGAGGCGGGAGATCATGGAGAAGGTGGCCCCCTTGGGGCCCGTCTACCAGGCGGGGACGCTTTCGGGAAACCCCTTGGCCATGGCGGCGGGGCTCGCCACCTTGGAAATCCTGGAGAAAAACCCGGCCTACTACGCCTACCTCGAGGCCCTGGGGGCCAGGCTGGAGGCGGGGCTTAGGGAGGCGCTGGGGGAGAAGGGCATCCCCCACGCGGTGAACCGCATGGGCTCCATGCTCACCGTCTTCTTCACCGAGGGCCCGGTGCGCACCTTCCAGGAGGCCAGGCGCACGGACACGGGGCTTTTCAAGCGCTTCTTCCACGGGCTCTTGGACCGGGGAATCTACTGGCCCCCCTCCAACTTTGAGGCGGCCTTCCTCTCCGTGGCCCACACGGAAAAGGAGGTGGACAGGACCTTGGAGGCGGTGCGCCAGGCCCTATGACGCGCCTCAAGGACCCCATCTGCGCCGTGGCCACTCCCCCGGGGAAGGGGGCCATCGGGGTGGTGCGCCTTTCCGGGGAGGGGGCCTTGGAGGTGGCGGCCCGGGTGTGGCGGGGCAAGGACCCGAGGCGGCTTAAGGGGGGGCGGTTCACCCTGGGGGAGGTGGTGGACCCCGCCACGGGGGAGGTTTTGGACCAGGCCCTTCTCCTCGTCTTCCGCGCCCCCAGGTCCTACACCGGGGAGGACGCCTGCGAGTTCCACACCCACGGCTCCCCCGCGGTGCTGAGGCGGATCCTGGAGGCCCTTTACGCCGCCGGGGCCAGGCCCGCGGGTCCGGGGGAGTTCACCCTAAGGGCCTACCTCAACGGCAAGCTGGACCTGGCCCAGGCGGAGGCGGTCTTGGCCTTGGTGGAGGCGGAGGGGGACCTCGCCCGCAGGCAGGCCCTTAGGGCCTTGGAAGGGGCTCTTTCCCGCAAGATTGAGGCCCTGGAGCAGAGGCTTTTGGACCTCCTCGCCCACATCCAGGCCCTTTTGGACTACCCCGAGGAGGGGGTGGAGCCCCTGGAGGCGGAAAGGACCATCCGGGAGGTTCTGGCGGAGGTGGAGGGCCTTTTGGCCCAGGCCCGGGCTTCCCGGCTGGCGCAAAGGGGGGCGCGCCTGGCCCTGATCGGCGCCCCCAACGCCGGCAAGAGTAGCCTCCTAAACGCCCTTTTGGGCTACGAAAGGGCCCTTGTTTCCCCCATTCCCGGCACCACGCGGGACTACCTCGAGGCCCCCCTGGAGCTCTTCGGCATTCCCCTCGTGGCGGTGGACACCGCCGGGGTGCGGGACACGGAGGACCCCTTGGAGCGGGCCGGGGTGGAGCGGGCCTTGCGCATCGCCGAGGAGGCGGACCTCGTCCTCTACGTGGTGGACCGCTCCCTCCCGAGGCCCGCCCCACCCCCCCTCCCTTGGGAGCGCACCCTCAAGGTGGCCACCAAGGCGGACCTGCCCCCCGCCTGGGAGGACCCCGGCTTCCTTCCCGTGTCCAGCCGCACAGGGGAGGGGATGGAGGGGCTAAAGGAGGCCATTCACCGGGCGCTCCTGGGGGAAGGAGGGGGGGAGCTTTTGCTCACGGAGCGGCAGGTGGAGGCGCTCCACCGGGCGCGGGAGAGGCTCCTCGAGGCCCTAAGCCTCCCCCAGGACCTTGTGGGCCTCGCCCTGCAGGAGGCCCTGGAGGCCCTAAGCGCCCTCCGCGGCCGGGGGGAAGTGACCGAGGTGGTGGTGGCCCGGGTGTTCCAGAACTTTTGCGTGGGGAAGTGACGGCATTCCCCCATATAATGGGGGAATATGGTTAAAGAAAACGAACCAGCCATACTCAAGTTGGACCACCAAGGAAGGCTCGTCCTTCCCAAGGCCTTGCGAAAAGCCCTGGGTGTCGTTCCGGGGACCCGCATGGTGGCCTGGGTGGAGGGAGGGCGCTTGGTGCTTGTGCCTTGGGAAAGGCTAGAGGCTGAAATCTGGACGGAGCTGGAAGACGTGGCGGGGGACCTGGCGGCGGAACTCATTCGGGAGCGCCGCCTCGAGGCCTTGAAGGATGGTTAGAACCCTCTTGGATGCCTCGGCGCTTTTGGCCTACCTTCACCGGGAGCCGGGCTTTGCGCGGGTGCGGGAGGCCATCTGGGATGGGGTAGGGATCAGCGCGGTGAATTTGGCCGAGGTCTTGGGCAAGTTGAAGGGAAGGGGAAAAGACCCGGGACGCCTCCTCCCCAAGGTGCTGGCGCTAGGCTTGGAGGTCCTTCCCTTTACCCAAGAGGAGGCCATGGTGGCCGCGGAGCTGGATCCCCAGACCCGTGGCCTGGGCCTGTCCTTGGGGGACCGGGCTTGTCTCGCCACGGCCAAGGTCCACGGCCTCCTTGCCCTTACCGCCGATAGGGCCTGGCTTCAAGTGGAGGGCGTTCGGGTGGAAACCATTCGCTAGGGCAGGAAGCCCTCGAGGATCTCCTCCACCTGGTCCGTCTCAATCAGGAAGGCGTCGTGGCCGTGCGGGCTTTTGATCTCCCGGTAGCGGCCCCCGCTCAGGCGGGCGGCTTGGCGCACCTCCCAGGCGGGGTAGAGGAGGTCGGTGTCAATCCCTACGAAGAGGGAGGAGATACTCCGGAGCCGCTTCAGGGCCTCCTCCACCCCGCCCCGGCCCCGGCCCACGTCGTGGGTGTCCATGGCCCGGGAGAGGACCAGGTAGCTTTCCGCGTGGAAGCGCTTTAGGAACTTCTCCCCCTGGTAGTCCAGGTAGGTTTCCCCAAGCTCGGGCTCGGCGCCCCAGCGGGCCTCAAACCCCTCGGGGGCCCGGTAGCTCATCATGGCGATGCCCCGGGCCAGGGCCATGCCCCTGGGGGCGGGGTTGCCCTTCTGGTACCCGGGGTCCTGCAGGATGGCCTGGCGGGCGAGGTGGTTGAAGGCCCGGGCCCAGGGCCCGTGCCGGGCGGGGGCGGCCAGGACCACGAGCTTTTTGACCCGCTCGGGGTACATGAGGGCGAACTCCAGGGCCACCATTCCCCCCAGGCTTCCCCCGATCACCACGGCCTTTTCTACCCCCAGGTGGTCCAAAAGCCTCGCCTGGGCCCGGGCCAGGTCGCGGATGGTGAGGGGCGGGAAGTCCCGGCCGTAGGGCTTGCCCGTGCGGGGGTCTAGGGAGAGGGGCCCGGTGGAGCCGTAGCAGCTTCCCAGGTGGTTGGCGGAGACCACGTAGTAAAGGGCGGGGTCCAGGATGCGCCCTGGGCCCACCAGGCTGTCCCACCATCCCTCGCGGCCGAAGGCTTGCTCCAAGGGGGAAAGGCTTTGGAAGGTGGCCTCGTCGTAGGTGCCCGCCAGGTGGGCGCTTCCCGTGAGGGCGTGGAAGACGAGGACGGCGTTGTCCCGCTTGCGGGAGAGCCCGCCGTAGGTTTCAAAGCGCAGGCGAACCTCGGGGAGGAAGCCCCCCAGTTCCGTGTAAAAACCCTCCCGCCGAGGGAAGAGGACGGCGGTGCGGGGCTTGGGCGGGGGGATGGAAAGGGGGGAGCGGGGGGGTTTGAGGAGAAGGGCCTCGTGGTCGCCCCAGGCCTCGAGGGTGATCTCGCTCATGCCAACGCCTCCTTGAGCTCGGCCTTCAGGTCCTCCACGTGCTCCAGGCCCACGCTGAGCCGCACCATCTCCGGGGAAACCCCCGCCAGGGCCTGCTCCTCGGGGGAAAGCTGGGAGTGGGTGGTGGAGGCGGGGTGGATGGCCAGGGTGCGGGTGTCCCCCACGTTGGCCAGGTGGGAGATGAGCTTGAGGCGGGAGATGAAGCGCTTAGCCCCCTCGTAGCCCTCCTTGTGGCCGAAGGTGAGGACCGCTCCCGGTTTGCCCCGGAAGTACTTCTGGGCCCTGGGATAGTGGGGGTGGTCCGCGAGCCCGGGGTAGTTCACCCAGGCCACCTTGGGGTGCTCCCGGAGCCAGTCGGCCAGGTGAAGGGTGTTTTCCACGTGGCGTTCGGCCCTCAAGGAGAGGGTTTCCATCCCCAGGAGGACCACCCAGGCCTCAAAGGGGCCGAGGGCCTGCCCTTGGTCCCGCAGGCCGTCCACCCGGGCCTTGACGATGAAGGCCAGCTCCCCAAAGGCCTCGGTGAGCTTCAGCCCGTGGTAGCCCGGCTGGGGCTCGGTGAGGAGGGGGTAGCGCCCGTTTTCCCAAGGGAAGTTACCCCCGTCCACCAGGCCCCCGGCGATCACCGCCCCGTGCCCCCCCACCCACTTGGTGAGGGAGTGGGTCACCAAGGCGGCCCCCCATTCCAAGGGCCTCAGGAGGTAGCCCCCCATGCCGAAGGTGTTGTCCACGATGAGGGCCACCCCCGCTTCCCGGGCGGCTTGGGCCAGGGCCTCGAGGTCGGGGACATTCAGGGCCGGGTTCCCGATGGACTCCACCCACCAGGCCCGGGTCCTTTCGTCGGTGAGGGCCAAAAACTCTTCAGGCCTTTCCTCCCGGGAGGTGAAGCGCACCTCAATCCCTAAGCGCTTCAAGGTCACCTTGAACTGGTTGAAGGTGCCCCCGTAGAGGTTGGGGGTGGAAACGATGTTGTCCCCCGCCTGGGCCAAGGTGGTGAGGGCCAGGAACTGGGCGGCGTGGCCGCTGCTGGTGGCCAAAGCCGCCTTCCCCCCCTCCAAGGCGGCCAGGCGCTTTTCCAGCACGTCCACCGTGGGGTTCATGATGCGGGAATAGATGTTGCCGAAGGCCCGGAGGGCGAAGAGGTCGGCGGCGTGCTCGGGGCTTTGGAAGACGTAGCTCGTGGTGGGGTAGATGGGAACCTGGCGGCTTAAGGTGGTGGGTTCCGGCTCGTAGCCGGCGTGAAGCTGCAGGGTTTCAAAGCGCATCCTCGGCCTCCTTTCCAAGACCCGGCCTGGGGCGCTTGGAAGGGGCCGTAAAAAGCCCCTTCCCGGCAAGACCGTTCTCTCGCCAAGAAGGGGTTGGGCGTGGCGCTTACCCCCCTCTCTTATCGTCCCCGGGCGTTTCCCCCGCCCGGGCCGGCCTTGGCACCAGCCCCGCCCGCATCCGGCCATGGAACGGAAGGGGCGGGAGGTTGCCGCGGTTTCACTGGGCCGTACCCTCCACCGCTCTGGATAAGAGAACGGGCTGGTTTTCGCCGCGCCCCGGCGCGGTTAGGAGCCAGTGTAGGGAAAAGGAGGCCCCTCGTCAACCCCTTTGACCTTTTTCCCCCTATGGCCTATACTGGCTTCCGCTACGGGGAGTAGCGCAGCCCGGTAGCGCACCTCGTTCGGGACGAGGGGGTCGCTGGTTCAAATCCAGTCTCCCCGACCACGGAGGCCGGCCCTTGGGCCGGCTTTTCCGTATACTCCGGGCGTGGGGTTTTGGGCGGGGCTTGCCCTTTTGCTCTTGGGCCTCCACCTGGTGGGGGAGGGGCTCGCCGCCGTGAAGGCCAGGCGGCACCTCCTGGCCCGGGCCCTGGGGCATCCATTGGGGGTTTTGGGGGCGGGGTTTCTTCTAGGGCTCCTTTCGGGAAGCGGCACGGGGTTTTCCCTCTTGGCCCTGGGGCTTTTGGAAGGCGGGGTGCTGGGGCTAGGGCAGGCCGCCCTCCTTTCCCTAGCCGCCACGGCGGGGGCGGCCTTTTGGGTGGGGGTGGTGGCCCTGGCGCAAGGGGGGGCGGCGGAGGCCCTTTTGGTGTTGGGCCTTCCCTTTCTTCTTTGGCCTAGGCTGCGCCCAGTGGGCTTCTTCTTCATGGGGCTTGGGCTTCTTTTTTTGGGCTTTGTCCGGATGGGGGAGGGAGCGGAAAGCCTTAAGCCCCTCCTCACCTTCCTGGACCCAAGCCCCTTGGGTTTTTATCTCTTGGGCCTTGTCCTGGCCTTTTTGCTCGCCACCGCCAACGGGGTGGCGGCCTTGGCCTTGGCCCTCACCCCGGTTTTGGGCCGGGAGGGGGCCATGGCCCTGGCCTTGGGGGCGGGGGTGGGGGTTTCCGGGGCCCTCTTCTGGGCCTACCTGGGGGGCCGGCGGGAAGCCTTGCCCCTGGGGGCGGCCCTCCTCGCGCACCGGCTCCTCTTCTCTTTGCCCCTTTTCTTGCTTATCCCGTGGCTTGGCCCTTTGGGGGTGGTGGCGTTCCACGCCCTGGCCCACCTGAGCTTCGCCTTGGGGTTTCTGCCCCTGAGGGGGCGCTACGAAACTTGGGCGGAGACGCTTTTTCCCAAGCGGGGCGTGGCCCCCAAGTACCTTTCCCAAGAGGCCCTGGAAACTCCCAGCCTAGCCTTCGCCTTGGTGCAGCGGGAGCTTGCCCGGGTGGCGGATGCGGTGCGGGGCATGCTGGCCCAGGCGGTGCGGGTTCTGGCCCAGGAGGAGGGAGGCGAGGCGGAGCTTACCCCTTTGGAGGAGAAGGTGGACCGCCTCACCCGGGAGGTGGTGCTCTACACGGCGGAGCTTTCCACCCGCACCCATGACGAGCGGGCGGTGCGCTTTTTCGTCATGGCCTCGGAGCTGGAGCACCTGGGGGACCTGGTGCGGCGGATTGTCCGGCAAGCGGAGAGGCTTTGGGCCCAGGGGCTCACCTTTAGCCCCGAGGGGCGGGAGGACCTCCTGGAGGCCATGCGGGCGGTCTTGAGGCGGCTTGAACTCCTGGCGGCCGCCTTGGGCACGGGGGAGAAGGCCTTGGCGGAAGAGGTGCTGCGGCAGGCCCCCGCTTTGGAAGCCTTCCTGGACCGCCTGCGCCGGGCCCACCTTTCCCGCCTCGAGGGGGGAAGGCCGGAGAGCCGGGCCACCACCTTAGCCCACCTGGACCTCCTCATCACCCTGGAGGAGCTGGCAGGTGGGGTGGAGAGGCTTTCCCGCCTGGTCCTGGAGCTTTAAGCTAAGGGGCGTGGTGAGGATTTTGGGCGGCAAGGCCAAGGGGGTGCCCTTGAAGGTGCCCGCCTCGGCCCGGCCTTCTCCCGTGCGCCTCAGGAAGGCGCTTTTTGACTACCTGCGCCTCCGCTACCCCGCCAAGGGGCGCTTCTTGGACCTTTATGCGGGGAGCGGGGCGGTGGGCCTCGAGGCGGCCAGCGAGGGTTGGCAGGCCACCTTGGTGGAAAAAGACCTCGAGGCCATCCGCCTTCTCCGCGAAAACGCCCGGCGGGCGGGGCTTCCCGTGCGCATCGTGCCGCTACCGGTGGAGGTCTTCCTGGCCGAGGCGAAGGCCAAAGGGGAGCGCTACGCCGTGGCCTTTATGGCCCCGCCTTACCCCATGGACCTGGTGGCGGCCTTCCAGGCCCTTTTGCAAAGCGGCCTGGTGGAAAAGGGCGGGCTTTGCATCCTGCAGCACCCCAAGGAGCTGGTGCTTCCTTTGGGGGAACGGCGCGTTTACGGGGAAAACGCCCTGACCCTGGTGGAGGTTTAGATGCACGTGGTCTACCCTGGAAGCTTTGACCCCCTCACCAACGGCCACTTGGACGTGATCCAACGGGCAAGCCGCCTCTTTGACAAGGTGACCGTGGCCGTGTTGGAAAACCCCAACAAGCGGGGCCAGTACCTCTTTTCTGCGGAAGAGCGCTTAAGCATCATCCGGGAGGCCACCGCCCACCTACAAAACGTGGAGGCCCACACCTTCACCGGGCTTTTGGTGGACTTCGTGAAGCGGGTGGGGGCCCAGGCCATCGTGAAGGGCCTCCGGGCGGTTTCCGACTACGAGTACGAGCTCCAAATGGCCCACCTGAACCGCCAGCTCCTTCCGGGCCTGGAAACCCTTTTCATCCTGGCGGCCACCCGCTACTCCTTCGTGTCCAGCACCATGGTCAAGGAAATCGCCCGCTACGGGGGGGATGTTTCCAAGCTGGTGCCCCCGGCCACCCTCCGGGCCCTCAAGGCCAAGTTTGGCTAGCCCCGCTGGGTGACGTAGACCCCTAGGGCGATGAGGAGAAGCCCCGGGAGATCCGCCCCCTGGGGGGCCTCGCCGAGGAGGAGGATGCTCAACAAGAGGGCTAAGGCGGGGGTCAGGTTCATGAAGGGAGCCACGTGGCTTGCGGGATGGCGCTTTAGCACCTTGCCCCAAAGGGTAAAAGCCAGGAAGGCGCCGCCAAAGGCGGTGTAGAAGAGGGCCGCCCACCCCTTAGGGCCCGCTTCCGGGAAGGGGTGGGGGAGGGCCAGGGGAAGGAGGAGGAGGCTTCCTAAGAGCATGCTGGCCGCCGTGGCCTCGAGGGGCTCCCGCCTGCGCACCGCCAGGGTGACCCCCACGCTATAGGCGCCCCAAAGGAGGGCTGCCAGGACGAGGAAGAGGTCCCCCAGGAGCCGGTTGGTTCCTTCCCCGCCCGCGGCGTGGGCCAGGGCCAAGAGGACCACCCCGCCGCCCGAGAGGAGAAGCCCCCCAAGGAGCCTGGCGGAAAGGGGCTTGCGGAAGTAAAGGCTATAGGCGAAGGCGGTGGAAAGGGGATAAAGGGCGGCCACCACCGCCGCATCCGAGGCTGGGGCGAGGCGCACGCCCGTGAAAAAGACAAGGTTGAACACCGCCACCCCGCTTAGGGCGAGGAAGAGGGTCTCTCCTAGGGGGGCGAGGTGGGGTAGGCGGCGAAGGGCCAGGAGGAAGAAGGGGAGGGCGAGGGCGAAGCGCAGGAAGGAGCCCCAGGCCGGGTCCACCTCCCGCATGGCCGTGCGGGAGGCCACCACGTTGAGCGCCCAGAGGAAGGGAGGCAGGTAAACCAAAGGGTCCCGATGGGGCGGCATGGCCCCAGTATAGGGAGTTTCCGCTAAAATCCCCTTGGAGGTCAGCATGAAGGCGTTTTCCGCCAAGTACGGGAACACCCTGGAGTTCGGCCACCTGATTGGGGGCGAGGAGGTATGGGAAGGGGAGGCCCTTTTGCGCCACAACCCCTCGGACCGGGAAGACCTGGTGGCCCGTTTCCCCGAAGGCACCAAGGACACCCTGCGCAAGGCGGCCCTAAAGGCGCGGGAGGCCTTTGAGGCTTGGAGTCGCACCCCGGCCCCGGTGCGGGGGCAGGTGCTCTTCAACCTGGCCAAGATCCTGGAGCGGGAGAAGCCCACCCTCACCCGCCTCATGGTGCGGGAGGTGGGCAAGACCTTCAAGGAAGCGGGCGGGGACGTGCAGGAGGCCATAGACACCGCTCTGTTCTTCGCCTCCGAGGGGCGAAGGCTTTACGGCCAAACCGTGCCCAGCGAGATGCGGGACAAGGAGCTTTTCACCTTCCGCAGGCCCTTGGGGGTGGTGGGCATGATTACCGCGGGCAACTTCCCCATCGCCGTGCCCAGCTGGAAGCTCATCCCAGCCGTGCTGGCAGGGAACGCGGTGGTCTGGAAGCCCTCGGACGACTCCCCCACCCTCTCCTACCTCTTCGTCAGGCTCTTTGAGGAGGCGGGCCTGCCGCCCGGGGTCATCAACGTGGTCTTCGGTGGGGGCAAGGACTCCACGGGCCAGTGGCTGGTGGAGCTCATGGACGAGGGGCTTTTCCAGAAGTTCGCCTTCACGGGGAGCACCAAGGTGGGCCGCTGGATTGGGGAGGTGGCGGGGAGGAACCTCATCCGGCCCACCCTGGAGCTTGGGGGCAAGAACCCCCTGGTGGTCATGCGGGACGCCGATTTGGACCTGGCGGTGGAGGGGGCCTGGTGGAGCGCCTTCGCCACGGGAGGGCAGCGGTGCACCAGCGCCGGGAACATCCTGGTGGACGCCCCCATCTACGAGGAGTTCAAGAAACGCTTCCTGGAGCGCACCGAGGCCACGGTGGTGGGAAACCCCCTCCTAAACCCCGAGGTGACCTACGGGCCCTTCATCAACGAACGGCTTTTCCAGCGCTGGCAAGAGCACTACGCTTGGGGCAAGGAGGACGGGGCCACGCTCCTTTTCGGGCGGGGGCGCATCACCCGGGAAAATCCCTACCCCCGCTTCCTGGGTGACGCGGAGGCGGGGCTTTTCGGTTGGCCCACGGTGTGGGAGGCGAGGCCCGGCATGCGCCAGTTCCAGGAGGAGATCTTCGGCCCCACCATCAACCTGGTGAAGGTGGACGGGATTGAGGAGGCCATCGCCGTGGCCAACGCCACGCCCTATGGCCTGTCCAGCGCCATCTACACCAACCACCGCCATTGGGCCTACCTCTTCAAGGTGGGCGTCCGCGCCGGGATGACCAGCATCAACAACGCCACCGTGGGGGCCGAGGCCCACCTGCCCTTCGGGGGGGTGAAGGCGAGCGGCAACGGGGCCCGGGAGTCGGGCATCTGGGTCCTCGAGGAGTACACCTACTGGCACGCGGTGAACGAGGAGTACTCGGGCCGGCTCCAGCTGGCGCAGATGGACACGGGCTATGTGAGCCCCAAGGAACCCACGCCGTGGGCGGAGGTGCTGGGCTTTTAGCCTACTGGGCGCTTTCCAAGTCGGGGCGGAGCTTCACCGCTTCCCCTAGGTAGACGTGGCGCACCCGGTCCTGGGGGGTGTCGGTGTTCCAAAGGGCCAGGACCCGGATGACCCGGGGCAGGCTTCCCGGCACCGGCACCTCCCGGGCGGAGAGGAGGGGCACCCGGTGCATGCCGATCTGCCGGGCCGCCTCCGCGGGGAAGGCGGAGGTGAGGTCCTCCGTCACGGTGAAGATGATGGCGGCGAGTTCCTCGTGGCGCTGGATGCCGTTGGCCTCCAACATCTTCAGGAGGAGTTCCCGGGTGGCCTGGTGGATGGCCTCGGGCGTGTCCTCTTCCACGGTGATGGCGCCCCGTATGCCCCGTACCATATTAGGCCCCATGCTAAGGGGTTTCCCCTCCTGGGGCAAGGCGGGTAGACTCTAGCCCATGAACCTTCTCGCCGTGTTTGCCCACCCCGATGACGAGATCGGAGCGGCGGGGACCTTGGCCCTCCACGCCCGGAGGGGCGACCGGGTGATGCTGGTTTGGATGACGAGGGGGGAGCTGGCGAGCCAGTTCGGTGACGCTTCCCCCGAGGAGGTGGCCCGGGTGCGGGAGGGGCACGGGGCCCATGTGGCGGGGCTCATCGGCGCCGAATACCGCTTTTTGCCCTTTGGGGATACCCTCCTCACCGGGGGCAGGGAGGAGGCCTTGGCCTTGGCCCGCTTGATGGCGGCCTTCCGCCCCGATGCCGTAATCACCTGGGACCCCTGGGACGTGCACCCCGACCACCGGGCCACCCACCAGGCGGTGCTTTCCGCCCTGAAGCTCTGCCGCATTCCCAAGCTGGTGGGGGAGGCCCACCGGAAGCCTGTGAGGCTCTACCACTACCCTCGGCGGGAGCTCGCCCGCCCCTGGGTCTACGTGGACACCACCCCCACCCAGGAGGTGGCGGAGGCGGTGTTCCAGTTCTACCGGGAGTTTTACCGCTGGCCCTTTACCCTGGAGGAGTTTCGGGCTCGGCGGCGGCTTCAGGGCCTCGAGGCGGGGGTTCGCTTTGCGGAGGCGTTTCAGACGGATACGCCTCCGGCGTGGCCGGGGCTTCCTTAAGGCCTTCCTCCGGGTCGGGCGCGGGGGTGAGGGCGTAGGCCAAAAGCACCGCGGGCAGGGCCAGGGGGAGGCTTGCGTAACCGCCCCACTCCGCCGCCAGGGCCAAGCCGGCGAAGGGGGCCCGGGCCACCCCCGCCAGGACCGCCACCCCGCCCGCCAGGGCCAAGGCCTCCGCCGGCAGGTTGAAGGGCCCGGCCATGCGGGAGAGGAAGGTCCCCAAAAGCCCCCCCAGCACCAGGGCCGGGGTGAAGGGCCCCCCGTAGGCCCGCACCCCCAGGGCGAGGACCAGGAGGAGGAGCTTGGCCAGGAGGAGGTAGAAAAGCGCCGTGGGGGCCAGGAGGGGCGTGGCGGCCACCGCCACCCAGCCGAGGCCGCTCCCTAGGGCCTCGGGGAGGAAGAGGAGGCAAAGGGCTAAGGCCAGGCCCAAAAGGGCGTGGCGAAGGGGAAAGGGAAGGGGTTTGAGCCAGGCGGAAAGGGCCCTCCCCCCTTCCGTCCACACGGTGGCCAAGGCGGCGGACAAGAGGCCCAGGAGGAGGCCGGCTGGGAGGCTTGCCAGGTCCAGGCGCACGGCGAAGGGAAGGAGGGGCTCGTAGCCGAAGAAGGCCCCGTAGACGGCGAAGCCGGAAAGCGCCCCGATGAGGGCCGGGGTGAGGGCGCGGGCCTCGAGGAGGAGGGAGCGGTAGAGGATCTCCGTGGCCAGAAGCGCCCCCGCCACCGGGGCGTGGAGGGCGGCGCCGAGCCCGGCGGCGAGCCCGGCGAAGGCGAGCCCCCCACCCAAGCGGGGAAAGCGTCTGTCCAATAGGAGCCCAAGCCAAAGCCCGAGCACGCCGAAGGGGCCTTCCCGGCCCAGGGGGGAGTAGAGGGCGATCTGCAGGGCCCCCCCGAGGACTGCCCGGGGGTGGGCAAGCCTGGGGGCTGGGCTTCCCTCCCGTGCTCGGCGCAGGAGGGCGGCGAGCCCCTGCCCAGTGCCCAGGTAGCTGGTGAGGGCGAACAGGGGCGGAAGGAGGAAAGCGAGGGGCCAGAGGGCGGGCCCGGTGAAGGCCTGCAGGAGCCCCCCTTCCCCCGGGGGCTCGGGAGCGAGGTAGCCGAAAAAGCTTCCCACCGCCTCGCTTAAGGCCCGGAGGAGGAGGTTCAGAAGGGCCACCCAAAGCCCCGCCAAGGCCCCGGTGAAGGCGCTATAGAGGATGAGGGGCCCGGTGTGGCGCACCTCCTCGTCCCATAGGGGAGGAAAGGAAAGGTGGGGGCCGCGGCCCAGGGGGCGCATCAGAGGGAGTGTACCAAAGAAGCGGGGGCGCCCCGGGTAATCCGGGGCGTGGGGAGGCCCAAGGCCCTGTACCCTCCCCGGGTGAGGGCCCGCACCAGGAGGCGGGGGTCCACCTTGTCCCAGAGGAAGAGGGCCTCCCGGCGCACGTCCAGGTCGGGGCTACTGACCCGGGAGTCGGTGCCTAGGGCGAACTCCACCCCATGGCGGGCGTAAAGGGCCAAGGGGGCTTCCCCCACCTGGAGGTTGTGGTTGGAGCGGGGGCAGAGCACCACCTTGGTTCCCGTCTCCGCCAGGAGCTTTACCTCCTCCTCATCCACGTGCACCCCGTGCACCAGAAGGGTGGTGGGACCCAAGACCCCAAGGGTGTGTAGGTGGCGCACCGGGGTGCGGCCCGGCGGGGTGAAGGGTGTACGGCTGAAGCGGCGGTGCACCTCGGCCAAGGGGCCCGTCCCCTCCCGCAAAAAGGCCACCTCCTCGAGGCTTTCCGCCGCGTGCACCATGAGGGGAAGGCCCTCTTCCCTGGCGTACTGGGCGAGCCGCTTCAGGAGGGGAGGGCTCACGGAGTAGGGCGCATGGGGCGAAAGCCCCACCCTTACCCTTCCCTCCCGCCTGCGCCAGGCCTCCACCTTGGCCCGCACCCGGGCGAAGACGGCTTCCGCCTCCCAAGGGTCTGGGGCGAAGACCTCGTAGAAGGCCACCCCGGGAAGGGGGCTTTCCGCAAGGAGGAAGTCCATCACCTCCTCCCTGAAGACGATGTCAGCGAAGGCCCCGGCCCCGCTCGCCACGAGTTCCTCTAAGCCCCGCCGCGCTCCCAAAAGCCCCCGCCTTTCCCGGTGGGCCATCACGTGGGGGAGGAAGCCGGAAAAGGGCCCTTGGTAAAGGGGGAGAAGGCTTAGGTCCAGGTGGGTGTGGGCGTTCACCGGGGGGGGGAGGAGGGCCTTGCCCTTGGCCACCACGGGGGCATCGGGGAAACGGGCCTGAAGCTCCGCCAGGCTTCCCACCCCCACCACGTGCCCTCCCTGCACCGCCAAGGCCCCCCGCAGCATGGGGGTGCCGAAGCCGGCATAGACCACCTCAGCGGTCCAAAGCTCCGTCTTTAGCCAGGACATAGCGGTTGGGGTGGCGGAGGAAGTCCACCGCCACGTAGCCCCGGGCGAAGTAGTGGCCCAGGACCTGGCGGCTATGCTCCCGCCATTGGAGGGCCAGGGCGGGGTCTTCCCGCAGGATCCGCCCCCAGTCCTCGGGGATCTGGAAGAGGAGCCTGGGGGCCTCCAGGTCCAACTGGGCTTCTAGGGGCACCTCTCCCTCCACCCGGTTGGCCTGGGGGAGGCCTTCTACCCTTGGGGCAGGGGGCGGGGCGTAGATCCGCTCGTACACCCGGGGGGAGAGGAGGTCCCACTCGGCCAGGAGCCGGTCGGAGGGGGCCCCGGCGTTGATACCCGTCATGGGGCCGTAGTGGTCGGGGAGGTAGGTCTTGGCGGTGGCCCCCAGCTTCCGCAGGTTGAAGTTGGCGTTCACCCCCCTCAAGGGGTCAAAGGTCCAGACCACCCGCCGCACCCCCCGGGCCAGGCACCAGTCCCGCTGGAAGCGCTTGAGGAGGAGGGCGGCCCCCGTGCCCCGGTGGGCCTCGAGGACCCCCAGCATGTGGGAGTGGTGCCGGGTGGGGTCCTCCGTGGGGAAGCCGAAGACGAAGCCCACCAGCTTCCCCTCCACGAAGGCCCCCGCCACCAGACCCCCTTCGTCCTGAGCGGCGATGAGGAGGCCCCGGGGCACCAGGTCCCGGGCGTCCCGCCCCCAGATGAGCTCCTGGAGGACCACCACCTCCTCCATCTCCCTAGGGCCCCTTAGCTCACGGACACGTACCCTTTCCATAGGGTGATCCGCTCCACAAAGGGAAGCTTCAGGCGTACCCCGATCCCCGGCCCCTGGGGCACAGGCATGAGGCCGTCTTCCGCCTCGAGGGCCTCCTCCACGATGTCCTCCTCCCAGTAGCGGCTCGCCGAGCTCACGTCCCCCGGCTTGGTGAAACCGGGAAGGCTCGCCAGGTGGAGGTTGTGGGCCCGCCCCACCCCCGCCTCCAGCATCCCCCCCATCCACAAGGGGATGCCGGCGGCTTCCGCCAGGGCGTGGACCTTCAAGCTCTCCGTGTGGCCGCCAAGCCGGGCGGGCTTGATGTTGAAGACCCGCCCCGCCCCCAGCTCAATGGCTTTCCGCGCCTTTTCCTTGGAGGTGAGGCTCTCGTCCAGGCAGATGGGGGTGGCGAGCTCCCGTTGTAGCTTGGCGTGGTCCAGGAGGTCGTCGTAGCCCAAAGGCTGCTCAATGTAGTCCAGCCCGAGCTCATCCAGCCGCTTCAGGCGGGCGAAGTCGGCCAGGCGGTAGGCGGAGTTGGCGTCGGCGGTGAGGGTGGCCTCGGGGAAGGCTTGGCGCACCGCCTTGAGGACTTCGTAATCCCAGCCGGGCTTGATCTTGAGCTTGATGCGGCGGTAGCCCTGGGCCAGGTGCCGTTCCACCGCTTGGAGCGTGGCCTCCACCGAAGCCTGGATGCCCAAGGAAACCCCCACCTCCACCGCCTGGCGCACCCCGCCCAGGACCTGGTAAAGGGGCCTCCTTAGGCCCTTGGCGTAGAGGTCGTAAAAGGCCATCTCCAGCACCGCCTTGGCCATGGGGTTGCCCCGGAAGGGGGAAAGGGCCTGCCAAAGCGCCTCGGGGTTGGGAAAGTCCCGCCCGAGGACCTGGGGCAAGAAGACCTCCGTGAGGAGGTAGCGGGCTCCCTCCACGGTTTCCTCCCGGTAGAGGGGTAGCCGCTCCATTACCCCTTCCCCCAACCCCTCCAACCCCTCGCCGAAAAGCCGAAGGAGGAGGATGGTGCGCTTGGTCTGCACCCCGAAGCTGGTCTCAAAACGGAACTTTAGGGGAAGCTCTAGAATCCTTAGCTCCGCCGCCTCTAGCCGCACGGTTCCAGCACCTCCTTTCCCGTGTAGGGGACCAAGGCCTCGGGGACCCGCACCCGGCCGTCCTCCAACTGGTGGTTTTCCAGGAGCATGGCCAGGATGCGGGGGGTGGCTAAGGCGGTGTTGTTGAGGGTGTAGGCGTACTGCACCCGGCCTCCCCCGTCGCGGTAGCGGAGGTTCGCCCGCCGGGCCTGCCAGTCCAGGAGGGCGGAGCAGGAATGGGTTTCCCGGTAGCGCCCCTCCGAGGGGAGCCAGACCTCGAGGTCCACCTGCCGCCACTTCCCCGGGCCCATGTCCCCGGTGGACACCTCCAAAAGGCGGTAAGGGAGCTCCAGAAGGGCGAGGATTTCCTCGGCGTTTTGCAAAAGTTCTTGAAAGGCCTGGTCTGAGGCCTCGAGGCTTGCCTCCGTAAGCACGTACTGCTCCACTTTGTGGAACTGGTGGACCCGCATGAGCCCCCGCACGTCCTTGCCGAAGCTCCCCGCCTCCGAGCGGAAGGCGGGGGCGTAGCCGGCGTAGCGCTTGGGAAGCTCAGCCTGGGAGAGGATCTCGCCGCTGTGCAGGGCGTTTAGGACCACCTCCGCCGTGCCCGTGAGGTAGAGGTCGGTGCCGGCGATGGCCCAGACCTGGTCCCGGGCGGCGGGGAAGTGGCCCGTGCCCACGAAGGCCATCTCCCGGGCGTAGGAGGGAAGCGTCATGGGCACGAAGCCCTTCTTGGCCATGAAGTCCATGGCGAAGCGAAGGAGGGCCATCTCGTATAGGGCGAGGTCCCCCCTTAGGGCGTAGGAGCGGCTTCCGGAAACCTTGCTGATCCGGGGCTCCCACCAGCCGTTCTTCTCCAGGAGGGCCACGTGGTCCAAGGGGGGAAAGGGGAACTCCCGGGGGCTTCCCACCCGTTTGATCTCCACGTTGGCGCTCTCGTCCTCACCCACGGGAGCCCCGGGCCAGGGGGGGAGGGGGACTTGGAGGAGGAGCTCCATGAGCCGCGCCTCCTTCTCCTTTAGGGCTTCCTCCAGCTCCTTGGCCTCCTCCCCTAAGACCTTGCCCCGGGCGATGAGGGCCGCTTTGGCCTCAGGGGGCGCCTTGGGCACCTCCTTGGCGATGCGGTTTCGCTCCGTTTGCAGGTCTTGCAAGCGCTGCTTCAGGCCCTGCACCTCCTGGTCCAGGGCCAAGAGGGCGTCCAGGTCCAGGGGGATGCCCTTTTCCCGGATGGCCTTGCGGAAGACCTCGGGCTCCTTACGCAGGTGCTTTAGGTCCACCATGGCTACTCCAAAACGGGGGGCACGCGGAAGAAGCCCGCTTCCTTTTCCGGGGCCAGGGCCAAGGCCTCCTCCTGGGGGAGGGAAGGCCGAGGCTCGTCCTCCCGCAGGCGGCCCAAGGGGGCTTCTTCCTCCACCCCCTCCACCCGGGGCAGGGCGTCCACGAAGTCCAGGATCCGCTTCAGGTCCTGTAGCAAAAGGGCCTCCTCCTCGGGGGCAAGCCGGATTTTGGCGAGGGCCTCCAGCTTGCGCAGGAGGTCAAGGGAGAGCTCCATGGTGGGCATTCTACGTCAGGAGCGCTGCAAGCCACCACACCAGGGGGGCGAGGAGAAGAGCGGGCAAAAAGGAGCCCACCCGCACCTTGGTAAGCCCCAGGAGGTTGATCCCCACCCCCAGGACCATGAGCCCCCCCACCCCGGTGGTGAGGAGTACCCGGGGGTCTTGGGCGGGGTCGGGGAGGGCCTGGCTCAGGGTGCCCGCCAGGAGGGCTACCCCCCCCTGGTAGAGGAGGATGACCAGGGTGCTAAACCCCACCCCGATGCCGAAGGAGCTGGTGAGGGCGATGGCGCTCATGCCGTCCAAGGTGGCCTTGAGGAGGAGGAGGCTCGCGTCCCCCGTGAGGCCGTTTTGGATGGAGCCCAAAAGCGTCATGGGCCCCACGCAGAAAAGAAGGCTCGCCGCCACGAAGCCCTCGGTGAAGCTCCCCCCGCCCCGCACCGCCTGCTTGATCTTGTCCCCCAGGCTTTCCAGGCTGTCTTCCACCCGGGCCCACTCCCCCAAAAGCCCCCCCGCCACCAGGGCGATGAGCCCCAGGACCACCCCGTCTATGGCCCCTCCCTTGGCCCTTCCCAGGGCCTGGGCCATGGATAGCCCGATGAAGAGGGTGGTGAGCCCCACCCCCTGGACCATGATGCGGGCCATGCGCTCGGGAAGCCGTCCCCGGAGGAGTAGCCCAAGCCCCGTGCCCAGGACCACGGTGAGGGCGTTCACCAGGGTTCCGGAAAGCTTGTCCCACAGGGTGAGCTCCATGCGGGGTATTCTACCCAAGGATGGAACGCCTCCTGACCCAAGACGGGACCCCCACCTTCTACCACCCGGGCTACGGGGAGGCCTACCACCCGCGCCAAGGGGCCCTGCTCCAGGCCCGCAGGCTCTACCTGGAAAAGACCCTCACCCACCTCCACCCCGCCCCCCGGGTCCTCGAGGTGGGCTTCGGCCTGGGGGTGAACTTCCGCGTGGCCTTGGAAAGCGCCCTTGCGCGGGGGGTGAGGCTCCGCTATTTGGCGGTGGAGAAGGCGCCCTTGCCCAAGGAGCTCCTGGCGGAAATCCCCCTTCCTTTGCCCCGGGCGGAACGGGTCTATGCGGAGATCCTAAAGGCCTGGCCCGAGGAGGTGTTCCGGGGCCCTTGGGGGGAGCTCCGCCTGGTCATTGGGGATGTTCGGGAGGTGGCCCTTCCCCCGGGCTACGCCACCGCGGTCTACCTGGACCCCTTTAGCCCCAAGGCCAACCCCGAGGCTTGGAGCGTGGGGGTGCTGTGGAAAATCCGCCTTGCCCTAAGAAGGGGGGGGCGGCTTGCCACCTACTCGGCACAAGGAGCCTTCCGCCGGGCCTTGGCCCAGGTGGGGTTCAGGGTACATCGGGTGCCGGGGGTGGGGAAGCGGGAGTGGACGGTGGGTATCGCCGTAGGAGCTCCTCCCGGGTGAGGTAGGCGAGGCTCGCCCAAAAGCTATCCCGCTTGGGGAGCTCTCCCCGGTAAAGCCAGTAAAACCAGGCGCTGGCCAGGCTCGCCACCAGGCGGGGCCAAAGGGGGAGGGGGGCGGTTTGGAAGCCGAAAAGCCGTCCCCCGGGGGCCAGGTAGCTGTACCCGTAGACCAGGCGCACCTCGGGGTCCTGGGCCACCCGCTGGGCCACCTTTTTTAGGCTTTCCCGGACGTGGCGGATGGCCTCGAGGGGGGATAGCTCCATGGCCCTTTGGCTTTCCAGGTGGAGTTCAAAGGCGGGGGTTCCCGTGGGGAGGCCGGGGAGGCTCGGTCCGGGGAAAGGCTTTTTCTCCAGGCGGAAGAGGTCAAAGGGGCCAAGCCCCGCCCGCTCCACCCGGTGGCGGCGGTTGTACCGTTCCTCAAACCCCTGGAGCCCCCGGATGAGGGCGCGCCTAGGAGTTAGGGGGAGGGGGTTTAGCTCGTCCAGGGTCACGGGCCGGTAGCCCAGGGCGAGCATGTGGGGAAGGGCGAGCTCCAAAAGGCGTAGGGTGCGCTCGGGGCCGTCGTGGAGGAGGACGATGGAGCCCGGGCGCAGGTAGTAAAGAAGCCTTTCCGCCAGGGCCTCGGGGGGGAGGGGAAGCCAGTCCTTGCTTTCCAGGTCCCAAAGGGCCACCCGTTTGCCCAAGGCCCGGGCGAAGAGGCGGGTGAAGGGGGTGTGGAGGCCGTGGGGTGGGCGGTAGTACCGGGCGGGGGTTTGCGCCATGTGCCGCCACTCCACCCAGGGGAGGAAGAGGGCCAGGGCCCGGTGGAAGGCCCCGTGGTCCTCCACCTGGTGCCCTTCCCGCCGGATGGCCTCCACCCACTCGGGGTGGCGCCTTGCCCTCTCCCCCGTGAGGAAGAAGGTGGCCTTGACCCCGTGGCGCCGGAGGAGGGCGAGGAGGGCTTCCGTTCTCTCCGAAGGCCCGTCGTCAAAGGTGAGGGCCAGCTTGGCCTCGCGGCGGCTTCCGTGGGCGTAAGCCCCTAGGCCCAGAAAGCGGAAAAGGAGGTCCGAAAGCCCATAAAGGAGGACGAGGCCGAGGGCTAGTTCCATCTTCCCCTCCCCAGGATGAGGGCGTAAAAGAAGCTTAAGGCGAAGAAGAGGGCGCTACCCGTAAGGAAGGGAGCCTGCGGGCCAAACGCCTCCCACAACACCCCCCCCACCGCCGGCCCCAAGGCCACTCCAAGCCCCTCCACCGTCATGAGCCCCCCCCAGATGGCGGCTCGGTTTTCCTCGGGGAGGTTTCTGGCCAAAAAGCCGTTCCAACCCGGCATGAAAAGGCTATACCCAAGCCCGACCAGAAGGGCGAGGAGGGCCGCTTCCGTTAGGCTTGTGGTGGTGGCCAGGCGAAGCATGGCCAGGCCCAACAGGGCGAGCCCTCCCACCAGGGCCAGGCGGTAGCCGCGGCGGTCCACGAGCCGCCCGGTAAAGGGAAGAAGGCCAAAGGCGAGTGCCCCGCCCAAAAGCAGGAGCCCCCCCAGGGCGATGGGCTCGAGGCCCAGCTTTTCCTTCGCGTAGCGGAGGAGGAAGAGGGAGACCAAGGCGGGGGCGAAGGTTTGGCCGAAGGCGGCGGGAAGGAAAAAGAGGAGCCGGCTCCAAGGGTAAGCCCCCCGCTTAGGGGGGGGCAAGGGAATGCGGAAGGCGAAAAGGCTCAGGGTAAGGAGGAGGGCAAGGCCCTGGGCCAGGAGCAACAGGGTCAGGGCGGCCTCGGGGTGGCGCTGGGCCACCTGGCCCACCCCCACGAGGCCGATGCCCGCCCAGGGCAGGACCAGGGTGAGGGTGAAGGAAAGGGCCCTGGCCTCCCGCCCGGGAACGGCGATGCGGCTCGCCAAGGTCATGAGCCCCGGGTAGAGGGTGGACAGGGAAAGCCCCCACAGGATGGCCAAGGACCAGAGGATCCAGGCGGCCCCCGCTTGCGGGGTGAGGAGGAGGACCAAAAGGCCCACCGCCCCCGCCAAGGTGGCGGTCTTGCCGAAACCGGCCCGCTCCGCCAAGAGGCCGCCGAAGCTTTTGGAAAGGTTTTCCGCCAGTTGGTGGAGGGTGTAGGCCAGGGTGAAGGTGGCCGGGCCTAGGCGCAGGTATTCGGGGGCGTAGAAGGGCATAAGCCCGGCGAAGAAGCCGCTTCTTACCCCCTCCATGAGGCCCACGGCCAAGACGAGGCGCAGGAAGACGAAGAGCCCTTCCCGGGACCACGGGAGCAGGCGAAACACGCTAGAGTATACCCGTGCGCATCAGCGTGGTGATCCCCGCCCACAACGAGCAGGCCTACCTGGCTGGGGCTTTGGAGGCGGTGCTGGCCCAAACGCTTCCCCCCTTTGAGGTCATCGTGGTGGACAACGCCTCCACCGACCGCACCCGGGAGGTGGCGGAACGCTACGGGGTGCGGGTGGTCTACTGCGCAAAAAAGGGGGTGGCCCACGCCCGCCAGGCGGGGCTTCTCGCCGCCCGGGGGGAGTGGGTGGCCATGACGGACGCCGACTCCAGGCCCTTGCCCCACTGGCTTGCCGCCCTTTCCCGCCGCGCCGAGGGCGCCCTCGCCCTTTATGGCCCCTTGCGCTTTTATGGCGTCTCCCCTTGGGAAGCCGCCTTTTCCGAGTGGGGCTACCGGGCCTTCCTCCACCTCATGGCCCTCCTGGGCCGGCCCAACCTGGCGGGGGCCAACCTGATGGTCCTGAAAGAGGCCGCCCTCCGGGTGGGGGGGTTTCCCGAGGTGGAGGCCCGGGAGGACGTGCTTCTGGGGAACAAACTGGCCCGGCTTGGCCCGGTGCGCTACGTCCCCGAGGCTTTGGTCCTCACCTCGGCCCGGCGGCTAAAGGGCGGGTGGGGGAGGTTTCTCCTGAGGCAGCTTAGAAACCTCTTGGGCGATCCTCGAGGCTACTTCGGGGAAGGCGGGGAAAGGGGAAGATGAGCCGCCGGGGCTCCGCCCGCAGGATCTCGCTCGCCTCGTCGTACACCGCCACGATCCTCTCGGCGATGCGCTCCGCCGAGCGTTCCATGGCCCAGGCGCGCGCCCGTTGGCTCATGGCTTCCCGTTTGGCCTCGTCCCGCAAAAGCTCCAAGGCCTTCTCCGCCAGGGCCCGGTAATCCCCCGGGGGGACCAGGTACCCCGTCTTGCCGTCTTCCACCCCCTCCAGTACCCCTTCCGCCCCCACCGCCACCACCGGGACCCCCATGGCCTGGGCCTCCCAGACGACCAGACCTTGGGTTTCCGTTTCGCTGGCGAAGAGGAAAAGCTCCGCCAGGCGGTAGTAGCCGCCGATGCGGTGGTAGGGTACGGGGCCCAAAAAGCGTACCCGTTCCGCTATGCCCAGTTCGTGGGCCAGGGCCTCGAGGGCGCGCAGCTCCGGCCCCTCGCCGATGTGGACGAGGAAGACGTCCGCTTCCCGGCTGAGTTCCACCGCCGCCTTCAACACCACGTCAAAGGACTTCTCCTTGCCTAACCGCCCCACGGTGATGAGGCGGCGCTTTCCCGTGGGCCAAGGGGAAGGGGAGGGGAGGGGGGCTTCCTCCAAAAGCCGGGTGTCAATCCCCGTGGGGATGACGCGGATGGGCCTTTCTATGCCGTAGCTTTCCGCCAGGCGCTTCACCGGCTCCGTGGGGGCGATGACCACCTCCACCCGGTTGTAAAAGGCCTTGGCCAGGCGGGGGACGATGCCCGTGTACTTGTCCAAGATGGCCAGGCCGGGCACGTAGTGGGCGTATTTCTCGTAGTGGGTGTGGAAGGTGGAGACGTGGGGCAGGCCCTTGTTGCGGGCGATGCGAAGCCCCCAGACCCCCAGGGTGAGGGGGGTATGGGTGTGGATGAGCTCAAACTCCGTGGGCAGGTACTTGGCCGAGGGCAGGGCGATCTGCTGGCCCTCGTAAAAAGGGTAGGCCACGGAGGGGACCCGGACCACGCCTTCCTCCTGCGCCGGGGCCTCGGGGTGCTTGGGGGCGATGACCCAGGCCTCGTGCCCCATGCGGCGAAGCTCCCGCAGGAGGAGGTAAACGCTCGTGGTCACCCCGTTGGGGTTGGGAAAGTAGACATCGGTGAAGAGGCCCACGCGGTAAAGGCGCATGCGCGGCTTAGCTTACCTTATTAAAGAGCCCCAGTTGGGTCAACGCTTGACGGATGTGGCGGGTAGCCCCGAGGATGCCCCCCGGCGGCCCGATCCGTTCTCGCCCCGCCAGGCTGGCTTGGGTGTAAAGGGCGGGGTCTTGCAGCAGGCGAACGGCTTCCTGGGCGATGCGGTGCGGGTCGGGCACGGTTAGGCGCAACGCTTCCCCAAGAAGGCGCTTCTGCCTCCGGGCAAAGGCTCGGGTGTATTGGGGGCCAGGGGTGGGAAAGGCCACCACGGGAACGCCCAGGCCCGCCGCCTGTTCGCTCGCTGTGCCCGCCGTGGCCAAGGCCAGGCGGCTTCGGTGGAGGATGGCTGAGAAGGCGTTTCGCACGACCCAGGCGGTCTTGCCATCCTTGAAAAGGCGCAAGGCCCCCTCTTCCACCCTTTCTTGGGACCAGCCCGGAAGCGGGGGCAAGGCCTGGAACTCTTTGGGCCAGGCCACCACCGGGACCAAGGGGATCTGCTGGCTGGCTTCTAGCATGAGGGGTAGGCTGAAGGTTTCGTCCCCCCGGGTGCCCGGCATCAGGGCTAAAAGGGGTTCTTTTCCCAGGAGGGGGTTTAGGTCCCGCTCGGGCGGGGGCAACAAATCCATGGCGAAGCTTCCGTACCAGTAGGCGTGGGCCACGCCCAGGGTCCGCAGGCGGTCTTGGCTCGGCTTGTCCCGAACAAACACCGCCTGGACCCGCCGGTGGAGCCACCGCTCGTACGGCGTAAAGTCGCTTCCCCCCCAGTCCAGCAGGATTTCCAGGGGCGAGGCGTTCTCCAGGTAATGGGCGGACACCAAGGGGTTGACGTGAAAGGTGGGCCTGCCTTTAGCCGACCAGAGGCCCACGCTCAGGGCGTAGGCGTCCCCCACCACCACCACCGCATCGGGGAGGAACCCCCGCGCCTCCCGCCACTGGTGGAGGGTCATGGACAAGAACCCCGCCCGCAGGTCCGCCAGGAAGTTGCGCAGACTTCCAAAAAGAAAGCCGCCGGAGGGCATTTCCCGGCGTGGCCCCAAGACCTCCTGAGCCACCCCCTCATAGGCCTTGCCGCGGCCCACCAAGGGAAGGGCATAGGCCGGAAGACCCAATCCTTGGGCGATGTGGGCGCCGATGGCGTCCTCGGTGGGGCCGTTGGACACAAAGAACACCCTCACAGCATCTCCAAAAGAAGGCGGACCGCCCGAGCCTGCTCGGAAAGGGGCATGTAGGGGCCTCCCTTTCGTTGAGCCAAGGTTTCGTCGGGGGGCAGGTGAACGAAAAGGACGGGCACGGAAGTGGGCAGGTGGAACAAGGAGAGGTATAACGCCTGGTTGCACAGGTAGCTTCCCGCGGAGAGGCTCGCCCGGGCGGGGATGCCCGCTTCCTGGAGCCGCCGCAGACCTTCCTTGACGGGAAAGCGGGCGGGAAGGGCCAGGGGGCCATTTGGCACCACCTCCTCGTCCAACTTTAAGGCGCCCCGGTTGTCCGGCCGCTCAAAGTCCAGGAGGTTCACCGCCAGGCGTTCCAAGGTGATGAGGGGGCGGTTTTCCGCCAAGCCCAGGTGCAAGACGCCTTGGGGGTTTAGGGCGTGAAGGGACCGGAGGGCTTCCGGGAGCGCCCCGGTGTCCACGGGCAAAACGGCGGTGCGCACGGGCCTATCCCCCACGCTTGGGGGTAGGAGGGGAAGCAAAGCGGCGGAGGGGTTGTGCCCTAGACCGCCGAAGGGTTCAAAACCGGTGACCAGGAGCATGGCGCAACCTGAGGCGCCATTATAGTCCACTGTCCTTTGACCCGGTATAAGATGAAGGGCGTGGAACTGGGCCTCGTGACCGACACGGCGGCGGATCTCTCGCCCAAGGTCCTGCAGGAGGAAGCGGTGGGCCTTGTGCCCATCTACGTCCACTTGGCGGGACGAAGGTACAAAGACTGGCAAGAGCTCACGCCCGACGCCCTTTACCAAGCCATGCGGGCAGGGGCTGAGCCTGTGACCGAGCCCCCTGGGGTGGAGGATTTCGCCGAGGTGTACGAGCGCCACCTCCAAGTCTACGACCGCCTCCTTTCCATCCATGTCTCCGGGGAGCTTTCCAAGACCGTGGACCGGGCCCGTGAGGCGGCCTTGAAGGTGGCTCCCACCCGCATCCGGGTGGTGGACTCGGGCATGGTGTCCGCTGGGCTTGGGGCCATGGTGCTTCGGGCGGTGGAGATGCTAAAGAGCGGGGCGGAGGAAGAGGAGGTGGTGCGGGAGCTGGAAAGGCTTAAGCGCTCCAGCCTTTACTTCAGCGTGGCCGACCTATCCCACCTGGCCAGGAACGGCCGCTTGCCCCGCTTTGGCGAGGTGGTGGGGAACCTTTTGGGCCTTAGGCCTATTTTGCGCATTGAAAAGGGGCATATCCGCTTCTTGAGGGTGGCGAGGGAAAACGCCGTGCCCGAGGCCTTGGCCCGGCTTGTGCTGGAGGAGTTCAAAGGGCGCGCCGCCCGCATCACCATCGCCCACACCGACGCCAGGAGCGAGTGGATTGAGGGGCTAAAGAAAGGCTTGGAAAGCGCCTTGCGCCTGGAGCGGGGCCGCATCACCCGCTCGGGGGCCACCATTGCCGCCAACGTGGGCCTTGGGGCTTTGGCCGTGCACGCCTATTCGGTAGAATGACGGGTGGCCCTTGGGGCCCACCCATGGACGTGGTTTTGAACGCCCTTTACGGCCACCGCGTGAGCGTGTCCCAGGTGGTGGCCGCTTGGCTTTTCGCCCAGGAAACGCCCCCTGCGGTCCTCTTGGCTCCGGAAGAGCGCCTCAAGCGTTACCGGGACCTTTCCGCCTTTGGGGTTCCGGTTTACGTGAACCCGGGCCTCGAGGCCCTGGAGGAAAAGGCCCTTTTCGTCTTTTCCTACGAGGAGGCCCTGGCCCCCTTCCCCGAAGACCCCACTGCCTGGCGCCTGGTCTTGGAGGTGGGCCGAAGCTACCCCCGGGAAGCCCTCCTCTCCCGGCTCCTCCGGCTGGGCTACGCCCGGGACGAGGACTACCGGGTCCTTGGGGAGGTTTTGGAGCTTGGGGAGGTGCGGCTGGAGTTCTTTGGGGACGAGCTAGAGCGGCTACAGGTGGCGGGGGAAGAGCGGCGCCGGCACGTTCTACTCCCCAAACCGGGAAAGGCGGAAGGCTTCCAGAGCCATAAGATCCGCCACTTCCCCGGCCCCGTCTACCTGGACACCCCCGCCCTGGCCCCCAAGGCCCTCTGGCCCCTCCTGGCGGGTCGGCCCTTGGTGGCCTTGGGTGGCGGGGTGGAGCTACCCCCTTTGGACCTGGGGGCGCGGCCCCTACCCCCTTACCGGGGAAGCCTAAAGGCCTTGGAGAAGGACCTTAAGCGCTGGCTTGAGGAGGGAAAACGCGTTCACCTCTTCGTGGGCCATGGCCGCACCCTGGACTACCTCAGGCGGCGGTTTGCGGATTTCGGCCCCGTGGTGCGGGAACGCTTCCCCGGTCCCAGGGGGCGCTTGACCCTCCTCACGGGGGCTTTTGAAGGGGGGGCGGAGTGGGGAGAGGTGGTCTTCCTCACCGAGGCCTTGGTCTTCGCCACCGGGGGTGTGCGGGCCCGGCTTCGCAAAGGGGAAGGCCTGAGCGACCCGGGGGCCCTTGCCCCGGGGGACTACCTCATCCACCCCGAGCACGGCATCGGCCAGTTCCTGGGCCTGGAAACCCGGGAGGTTTTGGGGGCGAGGCGGGACTACCTGGTCCTGCGCTACAAAGGGGAAGGGCGGCTTTACCTTCCCGTGGAACAGCTTCCCTTGCTCAAGCGCCACCCCGGCACCACCGACGACCCGCCAGAGCTTTCCTCCCTGGGCAAGAACGAGTGGCAGCGGGCCAAGGAGAAGGCCAGGAAGGATGTGGAGGAGCTAGCAGGGCGGCTCCTCGTGCTCCAGGCCAAGCGCAAGGCCACGCCCGGGCGGGCCTTTCCCCCCCTGCCCGACTGGGACCCCCTGGTGGAGGCGGGCTTCCCTTACGCCCTCACCCCCGACCAAAACCAGGCCCTGGAGGAGGTGCTCAAAGACTTGGAAAGCCCCCATCCCATGGACCGCCTGGTTTCGGGGGACGTGGGCTTCGGCAAGACGGAGGTGGCCCTGAGGGCCGCCCACCGGGTGGTGGGGCACGGGGCCCAGGTGGCCTTTTTGGTGCCCACCACCCTGCTCGCCGAGCAGCACGGCAAGACCTTCCGCGAGCGCTACCATGGGCTTCCCGTGCGGGTGGCGGTCCTCTCCCGCTTCACCCCGGAGAAGGAGGAAGCGGAAATCCTTAAGGGCCTGGCGGAGGGTACGGTGGACATCGTCATCGGCACCCACCGCCTTCTCCAGCCCGATGTGCGCTTCAAGGACCTGGGCCTCCTCATCGTGGACGAGGAGCACCGCTTCGGCGTGGCCCAGAAGGAAAGGATCCGGGAGCTCAAGGCGGAGGTGGACACCCTCTACCTTTCCGCCACGCCCATTCCCCGCACCCTTTATAGCGCCCTGGTGGGCCTAAAGGACCTTTCCAGCATCAAGACCCCACCCCCGGGGCGCAAGCCCATCAAGACCTTCCTCGCCCCCTTTGACCCCCTTCTCGTGCGGGAGGCCATCCTCTTTGAGCTGGAGCGGGGGGGGAAGGTCTTTTACGTCCACGACCGGGTGGCCTCCATAGAGGCCAGGCGGCGCTACCTGGAAAACCTTGTTCCTGAGGCCCGCATCGGCGTGGTCCACGGCCAGATGCCGGAGGGGCTCATAGAAGAAACCATGCTCCTCTTCGCCGAAGGAGCTTACGACGTCCTGCTGGCCACCACCATCATTGAGTCAGGGCTGGACGTCCCCGAGGCCAACACCATCCTGATTGAGCGGGCGGACCGGCTCGGCTTGGCCACGCTTTACCAGCTCCGGGGCCGGGTGGGCCGCCGGGACCAGGAGGCTTACGCCTACCTCTTCCACCCGCCCCGGCTCACGGAGGCGGCGGAGAAGCGCCTCGCCGCCATCGCCGACCTCTCGGACCTGGGCTCGGGCCACCTCCTGGCGGAAAAGGACATGGAGATCCGGGGGGTGGGAAACCTTCTGGGCCCCGAGCAGCACGGGCACATCCGGGCCCTTTCCCTGGAGGTCTACACCGAGCTCTTGGAGGAGGCCATCCGCAAGCTCAAAGGGGAGGCCCAGGAGGAAAGGCCCCACGTCACCCTGGACCTCGCCCTTTCCGCCCGTCTGCCCGCGGAGTACGTGGGGAGCCTCGAGGCCAGGAGCCGCTACTACGGCCGCTTCGCCGAGGCCAGGAGCTTGGCGGAGCTTTCCCGGCTGGTGCGGGAACTTAAAGAGCGCTACGGGCCCTTGCCGGAGGAGGCGGAGAACTTCGTGAACCTCGCTCGGCTCCGCCTGGTGGCGGAGCGAAAGGGGGTGGTCTCCCTCACGGAGGACCTCACCCATCTCCAGGCGATTTTTGGGCACTGGCCCTTAGACTACGACGCGCGGGGGCTCAAGGCGCTTCCGTTCCGCCTGGAGCTCAGCCAGTACCCCCCTGGCTTCCGCCTGGAGAAGAAGGGCCTAAGGCCCCGGGACTACCCCGAGGCCCTGCTGGAGGTGCTTTACCTGTTCGCCGACCGATAGGACGTCCCCTTTGACAGGGATCGCCTCCTTGGCGTAAACTTTGACTCAGTATAAGGAGGTGGCCATGATCAAGAAGGTGGGCGTGGTGGGCGCAGGGACCATGGGCAGTGGGATCGCCGCCCTGGTGGCCAGCGCCGGGATCCCGGTGGTCCTTCTGGACATCCCCGGCAAGGAGGACCGCAACGAGTTCGCCAAGCGGGGACTGGAGCGGGCCCTAAAGGCCAAGCCCGCGGCCTTCATGGACCCCGAGCTTGCCCGCTATGTGGAAATCGGCAACACCGAGGACCACCTGGACAAGCTCAAAGACTGCGACTGGGTGGTGGAGGTCATCATAGAAAAGCCCGAGCCCAAGCGGGCGCTTTACGAAAAGCTGGAGGCCATCCTCAAGCCCAGCGCCATCGTGAGCTCCAACACCAGCGGCATCCCCATGGCGATTCTCCTGCAAGGGCGCTCGGAAGCCTTCCGGCGCCGCTTTTTGGGCACCCACTTCTTCAACCCCCCCCGCTACCTCCACCTCCTGGAGCTCATCCCCACGCCGGAAACCGCCCCTGAGGTTCTGGCGGAGATCCGCCGCTTCGGCGAGCGCATCTTGGGCAAGGGCACCGTCTTGGCCAAGGACCGACCCGGTTTCATCGCCAACCGTTTGGGGGTGTACGGGATGGTCCAGGCGGTGCGCCTCATGGAAAAGCACGGCCTCACCATTGACGAGGTGGACGCCCTCACCGGGCCCCTTTTGGGCCGGCCCAACTCCGCCACCTTCCGCACCGCCGACCTCACGGGCCTGGACGTGCTCAAGCTGGTGACGGAGGAGCTGGCACAGGCCACCGGGGAGGACTTCGCCCTTCCCGATTGGGTCTTGCGCCTTGTGGAGGAGGGGCGGCTTGGGGAGAAGTCGGGCCAAGGGTTCTACAAGCGGGTGAACGGGGAGATCCTCACCCTGGACTACCGGACCATGGAGTACGTGCCCCGGGCCAAGGTGGACCTGCCCGAGCTAAGGGCGTTGCGGGAGCTTCCCCTGGCGGAAAGGCTGCGCGGGGCCCTGGACCTGCCGGGCAAGTACGGGGCCTTTTTGCGCGAGCTCTTTGCCCGCACCGCCCACTACACCTTGGAAAAGGCGGAGGAGATCGCCTACGACCTGGTTTCCGTGGACCAAGCCTTGCAGTGGGGCTTTGGCTGGGAAGCGGGGCCTTTCAAGAACATGGACGCCGTGGGCCACCAGCGGGTTAAGGCCTTGCTGGCGGAGCACGGTTTGGGTGAGCCTCGGCTTTTGCAGCGGGCGGAGGAGAGCTTTTACCGGAATGGGACCTACTTGGGCTTTGACGGGGCGTACCACCCCTTGCCCAAGCGGGAAGGGGTCATCTCCCTCAAGGCCCTGAAGGCGGAGGGGAAGACGCTTTTGGAGAGCAAGGAGGCGGCCCTTCTGGACCTGGGGGACGGGGTGGCCCTTCTGGAGTTCCGCACCAAGATGAACGCCATCGGGGAAGGGGTCATCCGCATGCTCCAGAAGAGCCTGGAGTACGTGGAGGAGAAGGGCTACGTGGGTCTCGTCATCGGCAACGAGGACCCCCGGGCCTTCTCCGCCGGGGCCAACCTGGCCCTGATCCTTTCCCTGGCCCAGGAAGGGGACTGGGACGAGCTTTCCTTGGCGGTGCGGCAGTTCCAGAAGGCCTCCATGTCCTTGCGCTACAGCCCCTTCCCCGTGGTGGTGGCACCCTTTGGCCTCACCCTGGGCGGTGGGGCGGAGTTCACCCTGCATGCGGATGCGGTGCAGGCCCACGCCGAGCTCTACATGGGCTTGGTGGAGGCGGGGGTGGGGCTTCTGCCCGCCGGGGGGGGCACCAAGGAGATGCTCCTCCGGTTCACCCAGGAACTCTTGCCCTACGAGGAGGCGGACCCCTTTGAGGGGGTGAGGCGGGCCTTCAACCTCATCGCCTTGGCCAAGACCTCTACGAGCGCCCTCGAGGCCAAGAAGATGGGCTTCCTCCGCGACCGGGACCGGATCAGCATGAACCGGGACTTCCTCATCGCCGACGCCAAGCGGCGCGTTCTGGAACTCGCCCCCGACTACCGCCCGCCTTTGCCCCCCCAGGTCCGGGTCTTGGGCAGCGAGGCCTTGGGCAACCTCCGCTACGCCGTGTGGGCTTTCCGCGAGGCGGGGGAGATCTCGGACCACGACATGCGCATCGGCCTGGAAATCGCCCATGTGCTTTCCGGCGGGGAGGGGCCGGCGCGGGAGGTTTCCGAGTGGGACCTTTTGGACCTGGAGCGGGAAGCCTTCTTGAAGCTCCTCGGCACCCGCAAGACCCAAGAGCGCATTGCCTACACCCTAAAGACGGGCAAGCCCCTGAGGAACTAGAGGTGGGACCATGCAGGAAGCGGTGATCGTCAGCGCGGTGCGTAGCCCCGTGGCCCGGGGCAAGAAGGACGGGGCCTTGGCCGAGCTCCACCCCGTGGACCTCTCGGCCCAGGTGATGCGGCACGCCGTGGAGCGGGTCGGCCTTGACCCCAAGGAGGTGGAGGACGTCCTTTGGGGGTGCGCCATGCCCGAGGCGGCCCAGGGGCTGAACATCGCCCGCTTGGCCCTCCTGAGGGCGGGCTTCCCCGTGGAGGTGGCGGGGGCCACCATTAACCGCTTTTGCTCCTCGGGCTTGCAGACCATCGCCATGGCCGCCCAAGCGGTGATGACCGGCATGGCCGATGCGGTGCTGGCGGGCGGGGTGGAGATGATGAGCCAGGTGCCCATGTCCGGCTTCCACACCCGGCTTCACCCCGACCTCACCCCCACGGAGTGGAGCCCAGAAACCTACTCCACCTATATCGGCATGGGCTTCACCGCCGAGCGGGTGGCGGAGCGGTTCGGCATCAGCCGGGAAGACCAGGACCAGTGGGCGTACCGGAGCCACCAGAAGGCGGCGCAGGCTTGGGCTGAGGGCCGCTTCACCGAGGTGGTGCCCATCCGGGTGCCCAAGGTGCGCTACCAGGGGACGAGGAAGCTGGTGGAGGAGAGGGTGTTTGACCGGGACGAGACGGTGCGCCCGGACACCAGCCTCGAGGCCCTGGCCAAACTCCGCCCCGCCTTCAAGAAGGGGGGCACGGTGACCGCGGGGAACGCCAGCCCTTACTCCGACGGGGCAGCGGCGGTGGTCGTCATGAGCCGGGAAAAGGCGGAGGCCTTGGGCCTAAAGCCCCTCGCCCGTTTTGTCAGCTTCGCCGTGGCGGGGGTGGAGCCCGACGTCATGGGCATCGGTCCGGTGAAGGCGGTACCCAAGGCCCTGGCGCGGGCAGGCCTCACCCTGGACCAGATTGACCTCATAGAGTTCAACGAGGCCTTCGCCGCCCAGGTTCTGGCGGTGATGCGCACCCTGGGCATGCCGGAGGAGAAGACCAACGTGAATGGCGGGGCCATCGCCTTGGGCCACCCCTTGGGGGCCACGGGGGCCAAGCTCACGGCCCAGCTCATCAGCGAGCTTTCCCGTCGTGGGGGGGGCTACGGCCTTGTCACCATGTGCATTGGCGGCGGCATGGGGGCCGCCGGCGTGTTTGAAGTCTATCCCGCATAGGAGGAAGCCATGACCGAGGAAAAGAAGCTCTGGCAAAAGGGAGGCGGCTGGCTCTTGGAGGTTCCCGAGCGGGTCTACACCCCGGAGGACTTTGACGAGAGCGTCAAGGAGATCGCCCGCACCACCCGCACCTTCGTGGAGAAGGAGGTGCTCCCCTTGCTGGAGCGCATGGAGCACGGGGAGCTGGAACTGAACGTTCCCCTCATGCGCAAGGCGGGGGAGCTGGGCCTTTTGGCCATAGACGTGCCTGAGGAGTACGGGGGCTTGGACCTCCCCAAGGTCATTTCCACGGTGGTGGCGGAGGAGCTTTCCGGAAGCGGGGGCTTTTCCGTTACCTACGGGGCCCACACCTCCATCGGCACCCTGCCCCTGGTCTACTTCGGCACGGAGGAGCAAAAGCGAAAGTACCTCCCCAAGCTGGCCAGCGGGGAGTGGATCGCCGCTTACTGCCTCACCGAGCCAGGCTCCGGCTCAGATGCTTTGGCCGCAAAGACCCGGGCCACCTTGAGCGAGGACGGCAAGTACTACATCCTAAATGGCGTCAAGCAGTGGATTTCCAATGCCGGCTTCGCCCAGCTCTTCACCGTTTTTGCCAAGGTGGACGGGGAGCACTTCACCGCCTTCTTGGTGGAGCGGGACACCCCGGGCCTTTCCTTCGGCCCGGAGGAGAAGAAGATGGGCATTAAGGCCTCCAGCACCCGCCAGGTGATCCTGGAGGACGTGAAGGTGCCCGTGGAAAACGTCCTGGGCGAAATCGGCAAGGGGCACAAGATCGCCTTCAACGTCCTCAACGTGGGCCGCTACAAGCTGGGGGCGGGGGCCGTGGGCGGGGCCAAGCGGGCGTTGGAGCTTTCCGCCAAGTACGCCAAGGCCCGGGAGCAGTTTGGCCGCCCCATCGGGAGCTTCGGCCTCATCCAGCAGAAGCTGGGGGAGATGGCGAGCCGCATCTACGCCGCGGAAAGCGCCGTCTACCGCACCGTAGGCCTCATTGACGAGGCCCTTTTGGGCAAGAAGGGGGCCGAGGCGGTGATGGCTGGGATTGAGGAGTACGCCGTGGAGGCCAGCATCATCAAGGTGCTGGGCTCCGAGGTTTTGGACTACGTGGTGGACGAGGGGGTCCAGATCCACGGGGGCTACGGGTACTCCCAGGAATACCCCATTGAGCGGGCTTACCGCGACGCCCGCATCAACCGCATCTTTGAGGGAACCAACGAGATCAACCGCCTCCTGATCCCGGGCATGCTCCTCCGGCGGGCGCTAAAGGGGCAGCTACCCCTCTTCCAGGCGGCCATGCGGCTCCAGAAGGAGCTTCTGGAGCCCAGCTTTGAGGAGCCCGAGGACCTGGCCCTGCACCAGGTGACGAACCTCAAGAAGCTGGCCCTGATGGTGGCGGGCCTGGCCGCCCAGAAGTACGGGCAGAAGGTGGAGGAGGAGCAGGAGGTCCTGGGGGCGGTGGCGGACATCCTGATTGACGCCTACGCCGCCGAAAGCGCCCTGCTCAGGGCCAGGCGGCTCGGGGGCATCGCCGAGGCCATGACGGCCCTCTACCTGGCCCAGGCCCTGGACCGGGCCCAGGCGGGGGCCCTGGCCGTCTTGCCCCGGCTGGTGGAAGGGGACGAGGCTCGGGTGGTCTACTCCGCCGCCCGCCGCCTCACCAAGCGGGACCCGGTGGACCTGGTGGCCCTGCGGCGGAAGGTGGCGGAGGCGGTCCTCGAGGCCGGGGGCTACCCCATCCCCCGCTAGCCTCCCAAGCGTTTGGCCCCCGGGGTACCCCGGGGGCTTTTTAGGTTAGCTCCAGCCGCCATTTGGGGCCTTCCTTGGTGTCCTCCACGATGACCCCAAGGTCCTTTAACCGCTCGCGGATGCGGTCGCTTTTGGCGAAGTCCTTGGCCCTCCTGGCCTCTTCCCGGAGCTCCAGAAGGAGGGCGATGAGGCCTTCCAGAAGGGGCCCGGAAAGCTTGTCCTCCAAGACCCGTGGGGGGAAGAGGCCCAGGATGCCCTCCCCCAAGGTGTGCAAGAGGGCCTCGGCCCGGGCCAGGCTATCCCCCTTGGCCTCGGGTAGGAGGCGGTTGAGCTCGGGCAGGAAGGTGAAGAAGGCGGCCAGGGCCTCGGGGGTGGAGAGGTCGTCCTCCAAAGCGGCGAAGAAGGCCTTTTCCAGGGCGTCTAGGGCCCGTTCCAGCTCGGGGGTGGTGCCGCTTTGAGCACCCTTCCGCCTTTGGCGCACCTCCCGGTAGGCCTGGAGGAGGCGGGCGTAGCCCCGCTTGGCGCTTTCCAGCCCCTCCCAGGTGAAGTCCATGGGGCTTCGGTAGTGGGTCTGGAGGAGGTAGAAGCGGAGGGCCATGGGTTCGTGGGCCTGCAGGAGGTCGTGGAGGAGGATCAGGTTCCCCGTGCTCTTGGCCATCTTCTCCCCCTCCAGGAGGACGTGGTTGTGGTGCATCCAGTGCCGGGCGAAGCGGTAGCCCGCCGCCTCCGCCTGGGCGATCTCGCACTCGTGGTGGGGGAACTGCAGGTCAATCCCCCCCGCGTGGATGTCGAACCCTTCCCCCAGGTACTTGAGGCTCATGGCGGTGCACTCAATGTGCCACCCTGGGTAGCCTTCCCCCCAGGGGCTCTTCCAGCGCATGAGGTGCCCGGGCTCTGCCCGCTTCCAAAGGGCGAAGTCCAGGGGGTCTTCCTTTTCCTCCCGCACCTCCACCCGGGCCCCGGCCCGTAGCTCCTCCAGGCGCTTACCCGAAAGCTTCCCGTACTCGGGGAAGGCCCGCACGCGGAAGTAGACGCTTCCGTTCCGCTCGTAGGCGTACCCCAGGTTTAGAAGCCGCTCGGTGAGCTCAATCTGCTCCGGGATGTGGCCGCTCGCCCTGGGGGCGATGGAGGGGCGGAGGACGTTCAGGGCCTGGATGGCGTCAAAGTAGCTCCACATGTACTTTTCCGCCACCTCCATGGGTTCTAGTTGCTCCAGCTTGGCCCGCTTGGCGATCTTGTCCTCCCCCTGGTCGGCGTCGTCGGTGAGGTGGCCCACGTCGGTGATGTTGGAGACGAAGCGCACCTTGTAGCCCTGATGGAGGAGGTAGCGCCGGAGGACGTCGTAGACCACCGGACCCCGGGCGTGGCCCAGGTGGGGGTCGGAGTAGACGGTGGGGCCGCACACGTAGATGCCCACGTGCCCGGGCGTGGCCGGTTCAAAGGGCACCTTCTTTCGCCTGAGCGTATCGTAGAGGACAAGGCCCATAGGGAGGATTATAGGCTTCGTGGCATAATGGCGGGGTATGGGAAGGATCCTTCGGGGCCTAGCGGGGGAGGGAAACCTTAGGGTGGTGGCGGCGGAAACGGGGGATATCGTGGAGGAAGCCCGGCGCCGCCACGGCCTTTCCCCCACGGCCACCGCCGCCTTGGGCCGGGCCATGACCGGGGCTCTCCTTTTGGCCCAGCTCCTCCTCAAGACCCCCAAGGAGCGCATCACCTTGCGCATGGAGGGCACGGGGCCCTTGGGGGGCCTGGTGGTGGAGGCGGACGCCTTGGGGAACGTGCGGGGGTATGTGCAAAACCCCAGGGCGGAGGTGCCCTTGCGGGAAGACGGCAAGCTCAACGTGGGCGAGCTTATCGGGGCTGGGGTCTTGCGGGTGGACCGGAGCCTGCCCAGTGGGGAGGTTTACACCAGCACCGTGCCCCTGGTTTCCGGGGAGATCGCCGAGGACCTGGCCCACTACCTCTGGCAGTCCGAGCAGGTGCCTTCCGCCATCCTCCTGGGCGTTCGGGTCAAGGGGGAAGGGGAGGTGGAGGTGGCTGGAGGGGTGGCGGTGCAGGTGATGCCCGGGGCCTCCGAGGAGGTGCTGAGCCGCCTCGAGGCCAACCTTAAGGGCATTCCCGGCATCACCCCCCTGCTCAGGGAAAAGGGCTTGGAGGGGGCTTTGGAGGACCTCTTGGCCGGCCTCGGCTTCGCCCGCACCGACCTCAGGGCCTTGGGCTACGGGGCGAACGAGATCCCCGCCCGCTTCCGCTGCCGCTGCAACCGGGAAAAGGCCTTGGAGGCTTTGGTCTTCTTCACCCCCGAGGAGCGGGAGGAGATGATCGTCCAAGACGGGGGCGCGGAGGTGGTTTGCCACTGGTGCGGCGAGGTCTACCGCTTCTCCCCCGAGGAGATCCGCGCCCTGGTGGCGGAGGTGCGCTGCCCCGACTGCGGGGCGCTATGGCTTTACCCCAAGGCGGACGGGACGGTCTTTCGCATAGAGGGGGACACCTGCCGCTGCGGGCGCAAGGTGGAGCTCCCAGCGGGGCGGGCCCAGGCCTAGTGGGGTAAGCTTAAGGCATGTTCAGGACCATTCTCCTGGCCTACGACGGCTCGGAGCACGCCAAGCGGGCGGCAAGGGTGGCCAAAGCCGAGGCGGAGGCCCACGGGGCAAGGCTTGTCGTGGTCCACGCCTACGAGCCCGTGCCCGACTACCTGGGGGAGCCCTTCTTTGAGGAGGCGCTCAAGCGCCGCCTGGAGCGGGCGGAAAAGGTCTTGGCCGAGGCGGTGGCCCTCACTGGGGTGTCGCGAGCGGATGCCTTGCTTCTGGAAGGGGAGCCCGCCTCCGCCATCCTCCAGGCGGCCTTGGGGGAAAAGGCGGACCTCATCGTCATGGGTACCCGGGGGCTTGGGGCCCTGGGAAGCCTCTTCTTGGGGAGCCAAAGCCAGAAGGTGGTGGCCGAGGCCCCTTGTCCCGTGCTCTTGGTGCGCTAGGAGGAGTCCGTGGAGTACGAGACCCTGGCGGTGCTTGCCGGCTTACCAGAGGACCCCTTTGGGGCGGTGGGCCTTCCCATCTACGCCGTGGCGGCCTATGGCTTCAAGACGCTGGAAGAGGGGCAGGAGCGCTTCGCCACGGGGGAAGGGTACGTCTACGCCCGGCAGAAGGACCCCACCACCCGGGCCCTGGAGGAGCGGCTAAAGGCCCTGGAAGAGGCCCTGGACGCCGTGGCCCTGGCCACGGGCCAGGCGGCCACCTTCGCTGCTCTGCTCGCCCTTTTGCGCCCCGGGGACGAGGTGGTGGCGGCCAAGGGGCTTTTCGGCCAGACGATTGGGCTTTTTAACCAGGTCTTGGCCCCATGGGGTGTGCGGGTGCGCTATGTGGATCCCGCCCCGGAGGCGGTGCGGGAGGCTCTTACGGAAAGGACCCGCTTGGTCTTCGTGGAGATCGTGGCCAACCCCGCCCTTTTGGTGCCGGACCTCGAGGCCCTGGCCACCTTGGCGGAGGAGAGGGGCGTGGCCCTGGTGGTGGACAACACCTTTGGCGCTGCCGGGGCGCTCGCTAAGCCCCTCCGGTGGGGGGCGCACGCCGTGGTGCAAAGCCTCACCAAGTGGGCCTCGGGCCATGGCTCGGTTTTGGGCGGGGCGGCGCTTTCCCGGGAAACGGAGCTATGGGGGCGCTTTCCCCAGTTCCTGGAGCCCGACCTCAAGGGGCAGGTCCCCTGGGAGGCCCTGGGGCCCCGGTGCTTCCCAGAAAGGGTGCGCACCCTGGGGCTCTCCCTGGCGGGCATGGCCCTTTCCCCCTTTAACGCCTACCTCCTCTTCCAAGGCCTGGAGACCGTGGCCCTCAGGGTGAGGCGCATGAGCGAGACCGCCCTCAGGCTTGCGGAAGCCTTGCGGGGCCACCCCAAGGTGAAGGCCCTCCGCTACCCTTGGCTTCCCGACGACCCCGCCTACCCCCACGCCAGGAAGTACTTGGCCGCCGGGGGCGGGATCTTCACCTTGGACCTGGGAAGCCTCGAGGCGGCAAGCCGCTTCCTTAGGACCATCCGCCTCCTCAAGGCGCCCAATGTGGGGGACGCCCGCACCCTTCTCGTCCACCCCTGGACCACCACCCATAGCCGCCTGAAGGAGGAGGCCCGCCTCGAGGCCGGGGTTACCCCAGGCCTCGTCCGGGTTTCCGTGGGCCTGGAGGACGCCGGGGACCTGGAGGCACTTTTCCGCGAGGCCTTGGCCGCGGTCTGAGGGGAGAGGGAAAGCACAAGCGGATTTTATCGTGAAAAAAAAGAACATACCCCGCCGCTGTGGCGGGGTGGGAAAGCCCTTCGGACCTACACCACCCAGACCCCCCGCCGCATGAGGGGTGTGCGGGTGCCGTCCTCGAGGAGGCCATCCACGTCCACCTCCTCCGAGCCGATCATCCAGTCAATGTGGATCAGGCTCTCGTTCCCGCCCCGCCTCCGGAACTCCTCCCCGGAAGGGCGGCCCTCCAGGTTTTCCTGGTAGGCCTGGCCGAAGGCGATGTGGCTTGCGGCGTTCTCGTCAAAGAGGGTATCAAAGAAGACCAGGCCCGTCTTGGCGATGGGGTTGTCGGCGGAGACCAGGGCCACCTCCCCAAGGCGCCTCGCCCCCTCGTCCGTGGCGAGGACCTTCCTTAGGACCTCTTCTCCCTTTTCTGCCCCCACCTCCACGGCCACGCCCCCCTCAAACCGGGCCCAGATGCCCTCCACCAAGGTGCCCCCGAGGGCTAGGGGCCTCGAGGCCCGCACCACCCCTTCCACCCGCCCCCGGTGGGGGGCGGTGAAGACCTCCTCCGTGGGCAGGTTGGGGTTGCAAAGCCGCCCCTTCTTCGTGGGCGTGGCCCCACCTTGCCACAGGTGCCCCTCGGCGAGGCCCACCACCAGGTCTGTGCCGGGGCCCCGGAAGTGGAGGGCGTGGAAGCGGCGGGCGTTCAGGTAGGCCACCTTCTCGTGCAGGAAGCGGTTGTGGGCCTCCCAGGCGGCGATGGGGTCTTCTTGGTCCACCCGGGTGGCCTGGAAGATGGCCTGCCAAAGCCGCCCTACCGCCTCCTTCTCGGGAAGCCCCGGGAAGACCGCCTGGGCCCAGCCCGGGTGGGCGAAGGGGACGATGGTCCAGTTGGTGACGAACTCGGTGATGGCCTCCAAGGCGGGCTTGTAGGCCCGGGCGTTGGCCTGCTGCGCCTTACCAATCCGCTCGGGGGGAAGGCCTTCTAGGGCCTTGGGGTCGTTGCCGGAGACGGCAAGCCTGGCCGCCCCTTCCCGGAAGGCCTTGGCCATCCCCTCGTAGAGCCAGGCGGGAGCCTTATCCAAGCCCTCTTCCGGGGTCAAGGAGAGGCGCTTGCGGGAGAGGGCGTTGTCCCCATAGATCACGGTGAAGAGGCTTGCCCCTTCCCGGTAGGCCTTTTCCGCCAGGAGGCGGACGAAGTCCAAAGCCTCAATGGGGGCGGTGGCGATGACCTCTTGGCCCCTTTCCAGGTTTAGGCCCACGCGGATGGCCAGCTCGGCGAGCTTCTCTAGCTGTTCCTTAAAAGCGTCCACGCCCCCAAGTCTTTTCCCCCTGGGGCTTCCCGTCAAGCCCGGGGGCAGGCGCGGGGCCGGCTGAGGAGGAGGGCTAGGCCCGCCAGGAGGAGGAGGAAGGGGCGGTGGTCGGGCAGGACCAGGGCCAGAAGGAGAAGGACCAGGGTTACAAGGTAGCGCACCCAAGCGGCCATGTTTCCATCTTACCTTCGCGGCCCTGGGACATTCCTCACCCCTTTTGGGGGCTAAGGTGGAGGCGAGGTGAAGCCTATGCGTCCCATTACCGTGGACGGGAACGAGGCGGTGGCCCGGGTCGCCTACCGCCTCTCCGAGGTCATCGCCATCTACCTCATCACCCGCACCTGGTGCCCCGCCTCGAGGTCCGGGAGGCCATGAACCGGCACTGGAACTTCTTCCTGTCCCTACCGGAAACCCCACGTGCCGGCCTCAAGCTCCACGCGGTCAAGGACGTGCAGCTCCTGGAGCCCCTGTTTGAGTTCCCCGGGGCCTGCGCCGGGTGCGGGGAAACCCCCTACCTTAGACTCCTTTCCCAGCTCTTTGGCGACCGCCTCATCGTGGCCAACGCCACGGGGTGCAGCTCCATCTACGGGGGCAACCTCCCCACCACCCCCTGGAGCAAGAACAAGGAAGGCCGGGGCCCCGCCTGGGCCAACTCCCTCTTTGAGGACAACGCTGAGTTCGGCCTGGGCATGCGCCTGGCCCTGGACAAAAAGGCGGAGCACGCCAAAAAGCTCCTGCCGGAGTTCCGTGAGGTGCTCGGGGAAGACCTCTTGGCGCGGCTTCTTGCCGAGGTGGGGCTGGAGGGCGTGACGGAGCGGCGAAGGGATGTGGCCCTCTTGCGGGAGCGGCTTAGCGGGCTGGATGACCCTAAGGCCCGGGACCTCCTGGCGGTGGCGGACGCCCTCATCCCCCACTCGGTCTGGATTGTGGGCGGGGATGGCTGGGCCTATGACATCGGCTACGGGGGCCTGGACCACGTCCTGGCCTCGGGGGCGAACGTGAAGGTTTTAGTCTTGGACACGGAGGTCTACTCCAACACCGGGGGGCAGGCCTCCAAGGCCACGGGCCTGGGGGCGGTGGCCAAGGCGCTCGTCCTCTTTAACCGCTTCTACCAACCGGATTTTGACCTGGAAACCCTGTCCGTTGTCCCCACCCTCTCCCTGTCCCGGCCCTACGAGGCGCTTCTGCGCATCCACTGGATCGCCCTCCTCTATGGCCGGGTGGGGCTGGAGCTGGCCTTAACCGGGGGTGTCCACACGGGCAAGGAGGCGGTGAAGGGCCTCCTGGCCGGTGCCCAGGTGGTGATGATGACCTCGGCCATCCTGGAGCGGGGCCCGGGCCACTTCCGCACGGTGTTGGCCGAGCTAAAGGCCTTCATGGAGGAGAAGGAATACGCCAGCGTGGCGGAGATGCGGGGGGTGATGAGCTACCAGAAGGTGGCGGAGCCCGCCGCCTTGGAGCGGGCCAACTACCTCAAGGTTCTGGGTTCGTACCGGCTTCTTCCCTGAGGGCGTAAAGCCCGCCTCCCAGGGCCACCACCGGGCTTCGCTCCCACCGGGCCAAGGCGGAAAGCCTTACCTTGGCGATCTTCTCCGGCTCCCGCACCGCCTGCCAAAAGCCTTCCTCCTTCAGGCGCCGGCCCACCTCGGTGTAGTGCAGGGGCCGCCCCGCCTCCTTAAGGAGGGCCACCACCCGTTTGCGGAACCGGTCCGGCCTGGGCATGGGGCCTCAGTATACCCGTATAGTGAGGGCATGCGAAACCAGGAGCTTGCCCGCCTCTTTGAGGAGATCGGGCTTATGAGCGAGTTCTTGGGGGATAACCCCTTCCGGGTCCGGGCCTACCACCAGGCGGCCCGCACCCTCTATGACCTGGACACCCCCATTGAGGAGGTCGCCAAAAGGGGCAAGGAAGCCCTCCTGGAGCTTCCCGGTATCGGGCCTGATCTCGCGGAGAAGATTTTGGAGTTTTTGAATACGGGGAAAATCGCCAAGCACGGGGAACTGGCGAGAAAGGTGCCGCGGGGCGTCCTCCAGGTCATGGAGGTGCCCGGGGTGGGCCCCAAGACCGCCCGGCAGCTTTACGATGCGCTCGGGATAGACTCCCTGGAAAAGCTCAAAGAAGCCCTGGAGCGGGGCGACCTCCTAAAGCTCAAGGGCTTTGGCCCCAAGAAGGCGGAGCGCATCCGGGAGGGCTTGGCCTTGGCCCAGGCCGCGGGGAAGCGGCGGCCCTTGGGGGCGGTGCTTTCCCTGGCCAGAAACCTCCTCGAGGCCCTCCGCGCCCTACCGGGGGTGCAGGGAGCCGAGCTTTGCGGCTCGGCCCGGCGTTACAAGGACACCGTGGGCGATTTGGACTACCTGGCGGCGAGCCTCGAGCCCGCCCGGGTGGTGGAGGGCTTCGTGGCCCTGCCGCAGGTGAAGGAGGTCTACGCCAAGGGCAGGGAACGGGCCACGGTCTTCCTGAAAAACGGCCTCCAGGTGGACCTCAGGGTGGTCCCCTTGGAAAGCTACGGGGCGGGCCTCCAGTACCTCACGGGGAGCAAGGCCCACTCCATCCGCCTTCGCGCCCTCGCCCAGGAGAAGGGCCTGAAGCTTTCCGAGTACGGGGTCTTCCGAGGGGAGAAAAGGATCGCCGGGGAGACGGAGGAGGAGGTCTACGCCGCCTTGGGCCTCCCCTGGATCCCGCCCCCCCTCCGGGAGGACCAGGGGGAGGTGGAGGCCGCCCTGGAGGGCAGGCTTCCCAAGCTCCTGGAGCTTCCCCAGGTCAAGGGGGACCTCCAGGTCCACTCCACCTACTCCGACGGCCAGAACACCTTGGAGGAGCTCTGGGAAGCGGCCAAGACCATGGGCTACCGCTACCTCGCCGTGACCGACCACTCCCCGGCGGTGCGGGTGGCGGGGGGGCCTTCCCCCGAGGAGGCCTTGAAGCGCGTGGAGGAGATCCGCCGCTTCAACGAGACCCATGGCCCCCCCTACCTCCTCGCCGGGGCCGAGGTGGACATCCACCCCGACGGCACCCTGGACTACCCGGACTGGGTCTTAAGGGAGCTGGACCTGGTTTTGGTCTCCGTCCACTCCCGCTTCAACCTCCCCAAGGCCGACCAGACCAGGCGCCTCCTCAAGGCCCTGGAGAACCCCTTCGTCCACGTCCTCGCCCACCCCACGGCGAGGCTTTTGGGCCGCCGCGCCCCCATTGAGGCCGACTGGGAGGCGGTCTTCCGGAAGGCCAAGGAAAAGGGCGTGGCGGTGGAGATTGACGGCTACTACGACCGCATGGACCTCCCCGACGACCTCGCCCGGATGGCCTACGGCATGGGGCTTTGGGTAAGCCTCTCCACCGACGCCCACCAGACCGACCACCTCCGCTTCATGGAGCTCGCTGTGGGCACGGCGCAAAGGGCCTGGATCGGCCCCGAGCGGGTGCTCAACACTTTGGACTACGAGGACCTCCTCTCCTGGCTCAAAGCCCGGCGAGGCGCTTAGCCTCTTTGAGGACCTCCAGGAACATCTCCCGGGTGAGCCTTCCCGTCTGGGTGTTCTGCCGGGAGACGTGGTAGCTTGCGAGGAGGTGCCTTCCCCCGGGGAGAGGGTAGTGGGCCCCGTGGCGGAAGGGGTAGGCGCTCTTCCTCAGGCCGAAGTGGGCGAGGAGGACCTCGAGGGCCACCCTCCCCAGGGCCAGGTAGACCCGCACCTCGGGGAGGAGGCCGAGCTCCAGCGCCGTCCAGCGGGCGCAGGCGCGGAGCTCCTCGGGGGTGGGCTTGTTCTCAGGCGGGGCGCAGCGCACCGCCGCGGTGAGGTAGACCCCGTGGAGCCTGAGGTCGTCCCCGGGAAGGCTTTCCGGCTTGCTGGCGAGGCCCGCCTCATGGAGCAAGGGGTAGAGGAAGGCCCCGGAGGCGTCCCCGGTGAAGGGGCGGCCCGTGCGGTTGGACCCGTGGGCCCCGGGGGCGAGGCCGAAGAGGAGGATCTTGGCCTCGGGATCGCCGAAGCCCGGAACCGGTTTGGCCCAGTAGGGCTCGCCCCGGAAGGCCCGCTTCCTCCCCACCACCTCCTCCCGCCAGGCCACGAGCCTGGGGCAGAGGCGGCAGGCGGCAAGCTCCGTGCGGAAGGTCTCGAGGTCCACGCCTAAAAGGGTAGCAAACCCCCCGCCCCAAGGGCGGGGGGTTAGGCCCGGTGGCCTCAGTAGGGGGAGTCAAAGGGGCAGGCCTCGGGGCCGGGCTGGACGAAGGTCCGGTTGTTGTTGGCCTGGTCAAAGGCGTCTTTGAGGGCCTCCTGGTAGCTCCGCCAGGGATCGCCGCTGTAGGCGGTGGGGTGGAGGCCAAGCTCGGCGTTGGCCTCTTCCAGGAGGGCGCTCACCGTGGCGAAGCCCGCGGGGTTCGCGCTTTGCGTCCCCGGGGCGTAGATGAGGGCGCTCCCGCTCACGAAGCCCGCCCGCACGTTCAGGTACATGGCCGCCATCTGGGCGGAGAGCATGTAGGCCATGTTGGTGGCGTTCGCCCCGAGGAGCCAGGAGCGGAACCCGCTGTAGCCCATGGGGTCAAAGGGGTTCCCGGAGGCGTCCACCAGGTTGAGGGCCCTGAGCTCGGCCAGGATCGCGTCCATCCCTAGGCCGTTCATGGTGTTCTGGCCGTTCTTGTTGCTCCAGAAGCCCAGGGTCCTCCCCCCGCCCGGGCCCAGGCAGACGTTGCCGAAGTCCGGGCCGTGGACATCGGAGGAGCCCACGGTCACCTCGCCAGAGGTGGGGGTGGTGGGGAGCCACCTGCCTGCGGGCCACCACCCGGGAGGCGGGGGCACCTCGCTTAAGGTGTAGGCCCCGGAGTCCTTGGGCACCAGGTTTCCCCTTAAGGGTGGGCCCCGGGCCCGCGTGGGCTCAAGCGACTTTGGACTTAGGCCTTATGAAAAGAAAGGCCTAGGTCCAAGGGCGTAAGCCCCAAACCCTAGGAAAGGAAGCGCACGTGGGTGAGCTCCGAGCGGCGCTTTATTCCGAGCTTTTGGAAGACGAGGGTGAGGTGGGCCTTGACGGTTTTCTCGGAGATGCCGAGCTCCTTGGCGATCTCCTTGTTGCTGAGGCCCAAGGCGGCCAAGGCGGCCACCTCTTTCTCCCGGAGGGTGAGATGAGGAGGAGGTTCCTCCAGGGCCTCGGCCACCTTGCGGCGCTCGGCCCAGACCTCCCCCTGGGCCACGGCCTTCAGCGCCTTCACCAGTACATCGAGGCCTTGGTCCGGGTAGAGGTAGCCCCGGTACCCCCGCTTGAGGGTCTGGGGGGCTTGGTCGTTTTCCCGAAGGAGGGCCAGGGAGGGGAGGGGTGGGGGAGGGGGCACCTCCCGTTCCACCAGGACCAGGGCCACCTGGGCACCCAAGGGGTGGGGGGCGGCCTCGAGGCCCTCCGCCTTTAAGGCCTCGGCCACGGCCTCCTTCAAGGCGAGCGAGGGAAACTGGAGCCAGACCCGGATCATGGCCTGGCCCCAGTTTAACCTAAAGGAGCCCTAACGGGTCAGGTTGAAGTGGGTCTTGGCCAGGAGGATCCCGGCGTAGCTGACCTCCGCGCGGTAGCAACCCAGGTTCCAGGCGCTTTGGGTTTTGAGGTTGAAGATGTACTGGCCGCTTTTGGGGTCGTAGCGCCAAGTGGTGGAGCCGCTGGGGTAGTCGTTGCCGCTAATGTCGGAAGCGGGTTCGGCATCGCAGGCGCCCAAGGGGTAGAGGACCAACCGAAGGCCTTCCGCCAGGTCCGTGGCCGGGGTCCCGTCGGCGTAGCGGGGTGGGTAGAGCTTGTGAGGCACGGTGGAGCCCCGCTTGTGGGCGCTGTAGGGCGGGGCCATGCGCAAGGGGGACAGGAAGCCCGCGGGGTGGACATCCAGGGTCACGTGGACCGTGAAGCTCGCTTGGCTCACGTTGGGAGGAGGGGGCGCCGAGCTTACGGGGGCGCGGTAGGTGGCGCTTTCCGTGGCGGTACAGACCACGGTCTGGGTGGTCCCGATGGGGATGTACGTTCCCTCCGCCGGCGCGCAGGTGAGGCTCACGGGCTCGGAGACCCCACCGGGGTCGCTAGCGCTGAGTTCCGCCAGATAGGTCTGCTTCACCTCCTTGCCTAGAGGCTATCCAGGCCCATCCAAAAGGGAAACAGACCAAAGTCCTAAGACTTTGGTCCTACGGGGGAAGGTGCCTACAGGGGGATGTTGTCGTGCTTCTTCCTGGGCCTCTCCTCCTGCTTCTCCCAGAGCATCCTTAGGTGCCCGTAGAGGACGCGCCGGGTGTGGGTGGGGTCAATGACGTCGTCAATGTAGCCCCGCCCCGCCGCCACCCAGGGGTTGTCAAAGGCCCGGCGGTACTCCTCAATCTTCCTCCTCCGGGTCTCCTCGGGGTTAGGGGAGGACTGGATCTCCCTGCGGTAGATGATGTTCGCCGCCCCCTCCGCCCCCATCACCGCCACCGCCGCCGTGGGCCAGGCCAGGACCACGTCCGCCCCCATGTCCTTGGAGTTCATGGCGAGGTAGGCCCCCCCGTAGGCCTTGCGGGCGATGAGGGTGATCTTGGGCACCGTGGCCTCGGCGTAGGCGAAGAGCATCTTGGCCCCGTGGCGGATGATCCCCCCGTGCTCCTGGGCCACACCGGGCAGGAAGCCCGTCACGTCCACCAGGGTGAGGAGGGGGATGTTGAAGGCGTCCATGGTGCGGATGAAGCGGGCCGCCTTGTCCGAGGCGTTGATGTCCAACGCCCCGGCCATGAAGCGGGGGTTGTTGGCGATGACCCCCACGGGGTACCCCCCAAGCCGCCCCAGGCCCACGATGATGTTCCGGGCGAAGCGGGGCTGGATCTCCAGGAACTCCCCGTCGTCCAGGAGGGTGCGGATCACCTGGTGCATGTTGTAGGGGCGGCGGGCGTCGGGGTGGACGATCTCCAGAAGCTCCGGGGTGGGGCGGAAGGGGTCGTCCGTGGGGGTGAGGACGGGGGGCTTTTCCCGGCTGTTTTGGGGCAGGTAGGAGAGGAGCTTCTTGATGAGGTCCAGGACCTCTTTGTCGTCCTTCCCCTCCAGGTGGGCCACCCCGCTTTTCTCCATGTGGACGTCGGCCCCCCCGAGCTCCTCAAAGGTCACCTCCTCCTTGGTGACGCTCTTGATCACCTCGGGGCCGGTGATGAACATGTAGCTCGTGCCCCGGCTCATGAGGACGAAGTCGGTCATGGCGGGGCTGTAGACGGCGCCCCCGGCGCAAGGTCCCAGGATGGCGGAGATCTGGGGGACGACCCCGGAGTAGATGGCGTTCCGGTAGAAGACCTCCCCGTAGCCCGAGAGGCTGTCCACCCCCTCTTGGATCCGGGCCCCGGCGGAGTCGTTCAGGCCGACGATGGGGGCCCCCACCTTGGCCGCGAGGTCCATGAGGCTTGCGATCTTGCGGCCGTGCATCTTGCCCAGGGAGCCGCCCAGCACGGTGAAGTCCTGGCTGAAGACGAAGACCAGGCGGCCCCCAATGGTGCCGTAGCCCGTCACCACCCCGTCCGCGGGGGCTTCTGTCCCCTCCATGAGCCCGGTTTCCAGGTGCTCGGCGAAGGGCATGAGCTCCACGAAACTCCCCGGGTCCAGGAGGTAGTCTAGGCGCTCCCTCGCGGTGAGCTTGCCCTGCTGGTGCTGTTTTTCTATGCGCTCCCTTCCCCCGCCCAGAAGCACCTTTTTGCGCCGCTCTTCAAGCTCCGCCAAGAGCTCGTCCAGGATGAGCCGGGCGTTGTCCGCCATACTGGCCGTCATGATACAATAGGAAACCGGGCAGGCTTCCAGGAAAGGCCGCCTGGGAAGGAGGTGAAGCGTGCGAAAGTGGTTTTGGTATCTCCTAGCGCTCCTCCTCGCGGGGCTTTTGGCCTGGGGAGGGTATGCGGTGTACGCCGCCTATCAGGGGCTGAAGGCTAAGGTGGCGGCCCTGGAGGCCCGGGTGAGCGCCCAGGAAGAGGCCGTGAAGGGGCTTGCCGAGCGGGTGGGGAAGCTGGAGGAGGAGGTCTTCAAGGCTCCCGCCCCGCCCCTATCCCTGCCGGAGGTGCCGGCGGGAGGTGGTGCTCCCGTGTGGCCGTACGCCGTGGGCGTGGTGGCGGCGGCTTTGCTCTTGTACCTCCTCCTGCGGCTCTTGCGGGGGTACGAGGCGGCCAAGGCCTCCGCGCCCACCCCAAACCCCGAGGACCTCGAGGCTTCCCGCATGACCGAGGAGGGGGGACCTCCCCCGCCCTCGAGCCGCTAGGGATAAAAAGCCCCGCCGGGGACCGCCCCGGCGGGTTGGCTTTTGCCTTAGTCCTTTAGCCTCTTCACCGCCTCAATGAGGGCGGGCACCACTTGGTGCACGTCCCCCACGATGCCGTAATCGGCGTGCTTGAAGATGGGGGCCTCGGGGTCCTTGTTCACCGCCACGATGTACTTGCTCTTGTTCATCCCCGCCAGGTGCTGCACCGCCCCCGAGACGCCCAGGGCGATGTAGAGGGAAGGCTGCACCGTCTTGCCCGTCTGGCCCACCTGCTCGCTGTAGGGCCGCCAGCCCGCGTCCACCACCGCCCGGGTGGCCCCCACGGCCCCGCCCAAGAGGGCGGCGAGCTCCTCCACCAGGCGGAAGGCCTCGGCGCTCCCCATGCCCCGGCCCCCCGTGACCACGATGTCCGCCTCGGTGAGGGAAACCCCCTTCTTCTCCTCCTGGAGGCGTTCCAGCACCTCCACGGTGGGCACGGAGGGCACTTCCAGGGTTTTCACCTCTCCCCGGGTCGGGAGGGGTTCCGCCAGGGGAGTGGTGTTGGGCTTTGCCGTGAGGACCACGGGCAAGGCGGCCCGCACCTTCTGCGTCACCCGGTTCAGGTAGGCGTAGCGGGTGGCCACCACCGCCCTGCCCTCCACCGTGCTCTCCAGGGTGTCCTCTAGAAGCCCCGCTTTAAGGGCGTAGGCCACCCGGCCCAAGTAGGTGCGGCTTTGCCGGGAGGAGGGGGCCACCACCGCCTGGGCCCCCACCTGCCGCGCCGCCGCCAAGACCCCGGCCGCCCACTTCTCCGCGGTGTAGGGGCCTAGGGTGGCGGTGTAAAGGGTTTCCACGTAGGCTAGGGCTTCCTCCGCCGGGGCCTTTTCCTCCGCCAGAAGAACCCCCACCACCTTGCTCCCCAGGGCCTCCGCCAGGGCCCGGGCCCGGGTGAGGGCCTCGAGGCTTCCCTTCCGCAGCTTGTTCCCATCGTGGTCCAAAACCACCAGCACCATAGCCACCTCCTAGAGGACCTTGGCCTCTTCGTGGAGGAGCCGCACCAGCTCCTCCGCCGCCGCCACGGGGTCCTTGCCGTCCAGGATCTTTTGCAGGCGGGTCTTCTCCTGGATGGTTTCCTCGAGGATCTCCACCTTAGGCGCGCCCTGGAAGGCCACCTTCTTGACCTCCTTCTTCTTGGCCTTCATGATCCCGGGCAGGGTGGGGTAGCGGGGCTCGTTCAGGCCCTGCTGCGTGGTGAAGACGGCGGGAAGCCGCACCCTAACCCATTCCGCCCCCTCGTCCAGGTCGTGCTTGGCCTTGGCGGTCTCGCCCTCCAGCTCCAAGGCGGTGGTCCAGGACACCACGGGCACCCCCAAAGCCTCCGCCAAGGCGGCGCCCAGGGCTTGGCTGTCCCAGTCCGCCTGCTGCCCCCCGGTGACGACCAGGGTGGGGGCTTCCTCCTGGATGACCCCAGCCAAAGCTTCGGCCACCGCCACGGGGTCGGCGAAGCCTTCATAGACCACGTGGATGCCCCGGTCCGCCCCCATGGCCAAGGCGGTGCGGATGGCCTCCTCCGTGCGCTCGGGGCCAAACCCCACCACGATGGCCTCGCCCCCGTGCTTTTCCTTGAGGCGCAGGGTCTCCTCCACGGCGTACTCGTCCATCTGGTCCAGGATCAGGGTGGCCCCGGAAAGGTCCACCCGGCTCCCTTGGATCTTGAGCCTGCTCTCCCCGTCGGGGACTTGCCGGATCACCGCAACGAACTTCATCCTGCCTCCTTTCACTCCGCCAGGACGTGCCTGGCGATGATGAGCCGCTGGATCTCGTTGGTGCCCTCGTAGATCTGGTTGAGCTTCACATCCCTAAGGAGCTTTTCCACCGGGAACTCCCGCACGTAGCCGTAACCCCCGTGGATTTGGATGGCCTGGTTGGCCGCTTCAAAGGCGATTTCCGAGGCGTAGGCCTTGGCGATGGCGCTGGCGTGGGCGTGGGGTAGGCCCTGGTCGGCGAGCCAGGCGGCGTAGTAGGTGTACATGCGGGCCGTTTCAATGCCGATCATCATGTCCGCCAGCTTGAACTGGATGGCCTGGAAGTTGGCGATGGGCTGGCCGAAGGCTTCCCGCTCCTTGGCGTACTTTTTGGCCTCGTCCAAGGCCCTGCGGGCCACCCCCACGCTTCCCGCCGCCACGGGGATGCGGGTCTTGTTCAGGGTGTTCATGGCGATCTTGAACCCTTCCCCTTCCTCCCCCAGGCGGTTTTCCACGGGCACCTTCACGTCCTCAAAGATGAGCTCGTAGGTGCCGCTCGCCCTTTGCCCCATCTTGCCGTGAATCTTCACCGCCTGGAAGCCTGGGGTGCCCTTTTCCACCACCAAGGCCACCACGCCCTTGTGGCGGAGCTCGGGGTTCACCGTGGCGAAGACCACCACCCACTCCGCCTCGCCCCCGTTGGAGATCCACATCTTGGTGCCGTTCAGGACGTAGTGGTCCCCTTGGCGCACGGCCCGGGTCCTGAGGGCGGCGGCGTCGGAGCCGTTTCCGGGCTCGCTCAGGGCGAAGGCGGCCAGGGCGGGCTTTTGCGTGAGGGGCGTGAGGAAGCGCCGCTTTTGCTCCTCGGTGCCCGCCAGGAGCACGGGGGTGATGCCCAGGTCGCTGGCCATGGGGATGGTGTAGATGCCCATGCAGGCGTAGGCCAGCTCCTCCCCCACGATGACCTCGTCCAGCATCTTGAGGCCCATGCCCCCGTACGCCTCGGGGATGATGGCGTTGAGGAGGCCCACCTCGTGAAGTCTTTCAATCACGGGCCAGGGGACCTCCTCCTTCTCGTCGTACTCCGCCGCCACCGGCAGGATCACCTCCTTGGCGAAGCGGCGGGCGAGGGCCTGGAGTTGCTTTTGCTCTTCCGTTAGGCTAAAGTCCACGGGCATACCCGACCTCCCCTGGGCAAGGGGCCCACTCTTTGACCAAGTCTAAGATTTTGCCCTTCCCCTTGCAACCCAGGCCCCATGCTACCATTGGAGGCAGATGAGATTGGTTGGTCAGCTTGGGGTTTTGGCCCGCTTCCAGCGGGCCCTTCTAAAGGATTTGGAACCCGTGCAGATTCTTCGCAACCTCCTGGAGGTGGCCACGGAAGAGGGGGTGGAGCGGGCCGCCCTTTTCCTCTACCACCCCTCCACTCGGGAACTGGTGGGCGAGGTGGCCTCGGGGAGGGGGCGGCACTACACGGTTTCCGCCATCGCCCTACCCCTTTACAGCAAGGGGCCGGTGCAGGAGGCTTTTTTCGCGGAAGGGCCGCTTAAGAGGGGGGAGGAGTGGCTTTTGCCCGTGGTGGGGGAGGAGGCCCTATTTTGCTGGAGCGACCCCGAGGCCCGCTGCCAGGAAAGGCCCCGGGCCACCCGGGAAAGCCGGGCCTTGGTCTGCCCCAGCTGCCCCCGCTTTGGGGCCAAGGGGGTGCTGAGCCTCGAGGGGGTGCCCCAGGCCCTCCAGCCCACCTTGCCCCTCCTCGCCCAGCTCACCGCCTTGGCCCTGAAAAACGGGGAGCTTTTGGCAAGCCGGAACGCCGCCTTGGAAAAGCTCTCCCGCCACGTGGAGGCCCTCTCCCACGTGAGCGCCCTGGCCCGGGAGGTGGCCCGCTCCCTGGAGCCGGGGGCCGTGTTGGAAACCTTGGCCCGGGCGCTATCCCAGCGCTTTGGCTTTTTCCGGGTTACCGTGGCCTTGGTCAAGGAAGGCCGCCTGGAGGGGCACCTCACCGTGCGGGGTCAGGAGGTGTTCTGGACGGAGGGCAGGAGCCGGATCCACCTGGCCGTGGACGCCTCCCCGGACCCCATGGCCCGAGCGGTGCGGGAGCGGAGGACCTTGGTTCTCCCTAAAGACCAGATTCCCGCGGCCGTGGGCCAAGGCGTGGGGGCCAGCGTGGCCTACGTGCCCATCCTGGCCGAGGACGAGCCTTTGGGGGTGGTGGCGGTGGACCACGGCCCGGGAGGGGGCCCGGTGAGCCCGGAGGAGGTGGGCTACGTGGAGCTTTTGGCTGGGGTGGCCGGGGTGGCCCTGAAAAACGCCAAGCTTTACCGGGAAAAGACGCAGCTTTCCTTGGCCCTGGCGGCGGAGCGAAGGCGGTTGTCCCAGGTACTAGAAGACCTCCCCGATGGGGTGGTGGTCCTCTTTGGCGAAAGGGGCTTCGCCAACCCCCGGGCGCAGGAGGCGTTGGGCCTGGGACCGGAGGTGGCGTTGGAGGACCTCCCCGCCGCCTTGGGCCCGGCTTTAGAGGGGGGCAGGCTGGAGCTTTCCTTAGGCGGGCGGAGCTATAGCGTCCGGGGCCGGGCGGTGGGGGAGATGCGCATCCTGGTGCTCCACGACATCAGCGAGCGGGTGCGCATGGAGCGGGCCTTGCGGGAACAGGTGGCCTTTACCCAGGCCCTGGTGGACCTGGCCCAAGCCGCCCTAAGGGAGCAGAACCTGAAGGGCCTGGCCGAGGCCATCGTGCGCCGCCTCCAGTCCCTTTTCGCCGCGGAAGAGGGCGTGCTCGTGGCGGAAGGGGAAGGGGTTCTCTTCGCCACCTGCCCCCTGCCTCCCTCCCTGCCCCAGCCCAACCTCTTGGAGCGGGCCTTGGCCGAGGAAAGCCCCTTGGGGGTGGAGGAGCTTCGTCCTAGCGAGTGTGCCATCGCCGCTACCCTGGGCCTTCACAGCGCCTTGGTGGTGCCCTTTCGCGCCGGGGTTTTCCGGGGCGGGCTCCTCCTCGGCTACCGGCGAAGGCGCCGCTTCGGGGAGCGCCTCCTCGCCCGCCTCGCCCAGGTGGGGACCCTTTTGGCCTTGGTGTTGGAAAAGGCCCGCTTCCTGGAGCTCCTGGAGGCGGAGGAGGAGCGGCTTAAGGCGCTCTTGGAGCACTCCCAGGACGTGGTTTACGTCCTGGACGGGGAGGGCGGGGTCCGCTTCGTAAGCGCCAGCGTGCGGGGGGTGTTGGGCTATGATCCCGAGGGGTATAAGCGGACCCCCCTCAACGCCTTGGACTTCGTCCACCCCGAGGACCGCTCCTTGGCGGAGGGGCTTTTCCGGGAGCTTTTGGCCCACCCCGGGGAGGTGCGCACGGGGGAGTTCCGCGTCCTTCACGCCGACGGAACGCCCATTCCCATGGAGGCCTGGGGGCGGAACCTCCTCCACGAGCCCCGGGTGGGGGGGGTGGTGGTGAACCTACGGGACTTGAGGCCCCGCCTCGAGGCCGAACGCCTGAAGGGCGAGTTCATCGCCGCCGTTTCCCACGAGCTCCGCACCCCCTTGGCCGTGATCATGGGCTTGGCGGAGCTCCTCAAGGAGGAGGGGCTTTCCCCCGGGGCGGAGGAGTCCGTGGATCTTATCCTGGAAAGCGCCTTCCGCCTCAAGACCATGGTGGACAACCTTTTGGATACGAGCCGCCTCGAGGCGGGCCGCTTTGAGGTGAACCGCCGCCCGGTGGACCTGAGACCCAAGCTCCTGGAGATCGCCCGGAGCTTCCAAGGGGTGGCCCGGCTTGCTGGGGTGGAGTTCCAGGTGGAAATCCCCGAGCTTCCCGTGGTGGAGGCGGACCCCGAGCGGGTGGTGCAGGTGGTGGGCAACCTCCTCTCCAACGCCTTCAAGTTCACCCCCCCAGGCGGCCGGGTGCGCCTTTCCGCCAAGGGGGAGGGGGAGGCCTTAGTCCTAGAGGTGGCGGACACCGGGCCCGGCATCCCGAAGGAGGAGCTTCCCCGGCTCTTCCAGCGCTACGCCCGGGCCAAAAACGCCAGCGCCCGCGGGGTGGCGGGCACCGGGCTTGGCCTTTACATCTCCCGCCACATCGTGGAGGCCCACGGGGGCCGGATAGAGGTGGAGACGGAGGAGGGCAAGGGAAGCCTCTTCCGGGTTATCCTACCCCTATATGGCCCGCATCCTGCTGGTGGAGGATGAACCCTTGGTGGCCCACACCGTGCGCCGCATCTTGGAGCGGGCCGGGCATGTGGTGAACTGGGCTCCCTCGGGGAAGCTGGCCTTGGAGCGCCTGGGGGAAGGGGCTTACGGCCTGGTGCTCTGCGACCTGGTGATGCCGGGGGTCTCCGGCCTCGAGGTCATCCGGGAGGTCAAGCGCCGCGGGGGGCCTCCCGTCCTCGCCTTGTCCGCCAGCGTTTCCGCCAGGAGCCAGGAGGAGGCCTTGGCGGCGGGGGCCAGGGCCTTCTTGGGCAAGCCCTTTGACGCCCAAACCCTCCTCGCCCAGGTGGCTAAGCTTTTGGAGGAAGGGACGTAGTCTGCTATCCTAAGGGCACCTGAGGAGGCGGTATGGAAAGGCGGAGCTTTCTGAAGAAGATGGGCGTGGGCCTGGCGGCGAGCCTCACCTATTCCGCACACGCCCAGGCCCAGCCCCAGGTGCGCTGGCGGCTTGTGTCCAGCTACCCCAGGAGCTTGGACACCCTCTTTGGCGGGGCGGAGGACCTGGCCAAGCGGGTTTCGGACCTCACGGGGGGCCGGTTCCAGATCCGGGTGTACCAAGCCGGGGAGATCGTCCCCGGGGGGCAGGTGCTGGACGCCGTGCAGCAGGGCACGGTGGAGGCGGGGCACACCTACGGCCCCTTCTATGTGGGCAAAAACCCGGCCCTGGCCTTTGACGGGGGGGTGCCCTTTGGCCTCACCTACCGCCAGCACAACGCCTGGATGCTCTTCGGCGGGGGGTTGGAGCTCCTGCGGGAGGTCTACGCCGATTTCGGCGTCCTCCAGTTCCCCGGCGGGAACACGGGGGCGCAGATGGGGGGCTGGTTCCGCAAGGAGATCAGGTCCCTCGCCGACCTAAAGGGTCTCCGCATGCGCATCCCCGGCCTCGGCGGGCTCGTGATGGGCCGGCTTGGGGTGGTGCCCCAGACCCTGGCCGCCGGGGACATCTACCCCGCCTTGGAGCGGGGCACCATTGACGCCACCGAGTTCTCTGGGCCCTACGACGACGAGAAGCTCGGCTTTTACAAGGTGGCCCGCTACTACTATTACCCCTCCTTCTGGGAGCCTTCGGCGCAGCTTTCCTTCCTGGTTTCGCAACGGGAGTGGGCCAGGCTCCCTCAGGAGTTCCAGGAGGCCTTCCAGGTGGCGGCGCAGGAGGTGAACCTCACCATGATGGCCAAGTACGACGCGCAAAACCCCAAGGCGCTAAAGCGCCTCCTCGCCGCCGGGGTGCGCCTGAGGCGCTGGCCCACGGAGGTGATGAAGAAGGCCTTGGAGGAGGCCCGGGCCCTCTACGAGGAGCAGGCGGCCAAGGACGCCACGTACAGGAAAGTCTACACCGCCTACTGGGCCTTCCGGGAAGAGCAGTACCGCTGGTTTGGCGTGGCCGAGCTCGCCTACGAGACCTTCGCCTTCCCCGCCACCTAGTCCACCTTCTCTAGCCGCACGGCGCTCACCTTGTACTCCGGGATGCGGCTGATGGGGTCTAGGGCGTCCAGGGTGAGGCGGTTGGCGGGGGCCTCGGCGAAGTGGAAGGGGGCGTAGACCACCCCTTCGGGGGTGCGCTCCGTCACCCAGGCCCGGGCGCGGATGCGGCCCCGGCGGCTCACCACGTAGATGGGCTCGCCGTCTTGGAGGCCAAGCCGTTCGGCGTCCTTGGGGTTCACCTCCACCTTGAGCTCCGGGTAGGCTTCCTGCAGGCGGCTGTTGCGGCTTAGGGTTCCGCCGTGCCAGTGGAAGAGGACCCGGCCGGTGGAGAGGGTGAAGGGGTAGTCCTCCGAAGGGGGTTCCGCCGGAGGGGTGTAGTCCACGGGGTGGAAGCGGGCCCGGCCCGTGGGGGTGTTGAAGCGTTCCCGGAAGAGCACCGCCTCCCCGGGGTGGTCCTCCCGGGGGCAGGGCCACCGCACCCCCGCCGCCTCGAGGCGGGCGTAGGCGATCCCCCCCATGAGCTCGGGGATGGCCCGGCGCACCTCCTCCCAGATGGCCTCGGGGCCAGGGTAGGTGGGCCAGGGGCGCCCCAGGGCCTGAGCCAGGCGCTGGCCGAGGGCCTGGGTGATCCACCAGTCGGGCCGGGCCTCGCCGGGGGGCTCCAGGAGCTTCCGCACCCGCTGCACCCTGCGGTCGGTGTTGGTGAAGGTGCCGTCCTTTTCCAGGAAGCTGGCGGCGGGGAAGACCACGTGGGCGAAGGGGGTGGTTTCGTTTTCCAGGATATCTTGGACGATGAGGAAGGGAAGGGCGGCGAGCTTGGCCTTCAGGTGGTCCTGATAGGGTTCGCTGGTGACGGGGTCTTCCCCGATGAGGTAAATGGCCTCCACCTCCGGAATGGCTTCAAAGACCTCCGTCATGCGTAGGCCCGGCCTGGGGTTGAGGGGCACGCCCCACAGGGCTTCAAAGCGGGCCCTGGCTCCCTCCTCCGCCACCTTGAGGTAGCCGGGGTAGACGTCGGGCAAGGCCCCCATGTCCCCGGCCCCTTGCACGTTGTTCTGGCCCCGCAAGGGGTTGAGGCCCGCCCCTTCCTTGCCCACCTTGCCCGTGAGGAGGGCGAGGTTCACCAGGGCCTGGGCCGTGGCCGTGCCCTTGGTGTGCTGGGTGACCCCCATGGCCCAGTAGGCCCCGGCCCGCTCGGTGGTGGCGTAGAGCCGAGCGGCCAGGGCGATTTTCTCCCGCTCCACCCCGGTGACGGCCTCCGCCCTTTCCAGGGTGTATTCCTCCAAGGAGGCTCGCCATGCCTCAAAACCCTCCGTCCGGGCCTCCACGTAGGCCCGGTCCCAAAGGCCCGCCTCCAGGATGTACCGGGCCATGGCGTTCAGGAGGAAAAGGTCGGTGCCGGGGCGCACCCTAAGCCACAAGGTGGCGGCCTCGGCCATACCCGTGTACCGGGGGTCCACCACGATCATCCTCGCCCCCTGGCGCACTCGCTTCTTGATCATGGCGGCGATGACGGGGTGGGTTTCCGTGGTGTTGGAGCCCACCACCAGGAAGAGGTCGGTTTTCCAGATGTCCTCTATGGGGTTGGTCATGCTGGCCCCGCCCAGGGAGCGGGAAAGGGCGGCGGTGGAGGAGGAGTGGCAAAGCCGGGAGCAGTGGTCCACGTTGTTGGTGCCCAGGAGGACCCGGGCTAGCTTCTGGGCCAGGTACACCTCCTCGTTGGTGGTCTTGGCCGAGGGGAAGACGGCGATGGCCTCGGGGCCCTTTCGCCTTAGCACATCCAGAAGCCTTTCCGCCGCGAAGTCCAAAGCCTCCTCCCAGGTGGCCCTGCGGAAGGGGGCGTTCAGGCTTTCCCGCACCAGGGGGTGAAGGAGGCGCTTGCCGGAAAAGGGGAAGTCCAGGCCGAAGCGCCCCTTGACGCAAAGGGCCCCGTGGTTGGGAGGGATGTCCGGGGCCAGGACCCGGACCACCCGGCCTTCTTTTAGCTCGGGCTCCACCTGGCAACCCACGCCGCAGTAGGGGCACGTGGTGCGCATCACGCCACCTCCAGAGCAAGGGGCCGAAGGGCCCCCGTGGGGCAGACCTGCACGCAGTTGCCGCAGAAGACGCAAGGGGTTTCCGGCAAGGGGCGGCCCAGGGGGGTGGTGGGGTGGGCCAGTAGGCCCCGGCCCTCGAGGGTGAGGGCGTACACCCCCATGACGCCATCCCCGCAGGCGTCCACGCACCGGCGGCAGTTCACGCACTTGGCGTAGTCCCGCAGGAAGAAGGGGTTGTCCTCTACGGCTTCCCGCTCCTTCCGCCCCTCCACCTCGGGCCAGCGGGCGGGCTCGGCCCCATAGCGCTCCAGGAGGGCGAGGAGTTCAGGCGCCTGGGAGAGGTCGGTGGTGAGGGCGAGCCACTCCAAAAGGGTCTTCCTCAGGCGCCGGAGGGCTTCGGTTTCCGTCTTCACCTCCATCCCCTCCTGGGCCAAGGTGGCGCAGGCGGGTTGTAGGCGCCCATTCACCTCCACCAGGCAAATCCGGCAGAGGCCCCGGGTTTCCGTGTGGGGGTGGTGGCAGAGGGTGGGCACCCGGGCCACCTGGAGCAAAAGGGTCCCTTCCTGGACTTCCATGTCCTTCCCGTCTACCCTAAGCCGCACCTTCCACCTCCAGGAGGCTCTGGTAGGCCCAGTAGGCGGACTGGCCCAAGCCGCAGAGGCTTCCCCTTAGGGTTTCCGCCAAATCCCGCACCAGAGCCCGGTTCCGCTCCCGCCGCTTCACCAGCTCCACCTGCACCGCCGTTCCCAAGGGGCAGGGGAAGCACTTCCCGCAGGACTCCTCCTTCAGGAAGTGGACGAGGCCCAGGAGCACCTCCCACAGGTCCACCCCGCCCCCGAAGGCCACCAAGGCCCCCGCTCCCAGGGGAAGCCTTTCCTTGAAGCGCAAGGGAAAGGCGAAATCCCGGGTGAAGACCCCCGCCGCTCCCCCCAGGAGCACCGCCTGGAGTTCCTCAGGCTCCCCCCCGGCCCGGCGCAAGGCCTCGCCCAGCGGGGTGCCCAGGGGGAGTTCGTAAAGGCCCGGGCGGGCCACGTCCCCGCTGATGGAAAAGAGCTTGGGCTCCCGCGCGCGCCAGGCCCCGGGCCCTTCTTGCAGGAGGAGGGGCAGGTTGGCCAGGGTTTCCACGTTCTGCACCAGGGTGGGCCTTCCCCAAAGGCCCTGCTCCACGGGGAAGGGGGGCTTGAGCCTGGGCTCGGCCCGCTTGCCCTCCATGGACTCCAAAAGGGCGGTTTCCTCGCCGCAGATGTAAAGCCCGCCGCTTCGGAAGACCTCCGTGGGCACGGGGAGGAGGCCGGCTTCCTCCAGTTCGCGGATGGCGCTTAGAAGGCCCGTTTGCGCCGCTTCAAACTCCTCCCGCACGTAGAGGTAGACCTTTTGCGCCCCCACGGCCAAGGCGGCGAGGAGGGCCCCTTCCACGACCAAGAAGGGGTGGTGTTCCAGGAGGAAGCGGTCTTTGAAGTTGCCGGGCTCGGACTCGTCGGCGTTCACCACCAGGTACTTGGGCGAGGCCCCTTTAGCCACGGCCCGCATCTTCACGTGGGCGGGGAAGGCGGCCCCGCCCCGGCCCAGGAGCCCGGCCTCCTCCACCGCCCGGATGACCCCATCCGGGCTCCCTTGCCCTTGCCGTAAGGCGGAAAGGGCCTTGAGCCCGCCCAAGGCGCGGTACTGGGCCAGGCTCAGGATGGGCTCCGGGGGGATGAGACGGCTTCCGTGGCCTATGGCGAAGGGTAGGCGGAAGTCCCTAAAGGGCACCAGGCCTCCCGCCCATTCCACGAAGCGGCCCTCGGGGGTGAAGCGCACGTGGATGGGGGAGAAGGCCTCGAGGCCCAAAGGGGGGTAGGTCCCGTCCGCCGCTTCCCGCAGCCGGGCGAAGCCCCGGGACCGGGCCACGGGATCGTCCACCAGGAGGCGGCCTTGGGGTAGGCCGCGGTAGCGGGGGTAGTAGCGCACCACCCCCCAAGCCTGGGCCAGGGGCACCCCGGCGAGGCGCGCCGCCTCGGCCACCTTGTCCTCGGTGAGGGGCATCCGGGCGTCCAGGAGGGGGAGGAGGCTCGGGTTTTCCATGGCTTAAGCTTACGCCTAAAGGAGGCGGAGCCCGGGAAAGCGTTCCAGGAGGGCCTGGCGGAAGCCTTCCAGGCCCCTTTCGGGCACCAGGGCCACCACCGCCCCGCCGAAGCCCGCCCCCGTGAGCTTGGCCCCATACGCCCCCGCCGCCAGGGCCGCCTCCACCAGGGTGTCCAGCTCGGGAAGGCTCACCTCGTAGTCCCGGGAAAGGGAGCGGTGGCTTTGCGTCATGAGTTCGCCAAAGGCCTTGGCGTCCCCCCGCCTCAGGGCTTCCACCCCCCTAAGCACCCGCAGGTTTTCGCTCACGATGTGCCGGGCCCGCCTGTCCAGGGGGGCGGGGAGGCTTTCCACCAGGCAGAGGTCCTGCACCTGGCGCAAGGAGGCCAGGCCAAGCCGCCTTGCCGCCTCCTCCGCCTCTTGGCGGCGGGCGTTGTAGCCCGCCTCCGCCAGGCGGCGCTTCAGGCCCAGGTCCAGGACCACCACCCGGCTTCCCGGGGGGAGGGGCAGGTTCTCGTGGGCCAGGGTCTTGGTGTCCAAAAAGAGCGCCTTGCCCACCTCCCCCAGACTCGCCGCCATCTGGTCCATGACCCCGCACCGGACCCCCACGTAGGCCACCTCCGCCTTCTGGGCCAGGAGGGCCACCTCGAGGTCGCTAAGGGGCAGGCGGTAGAGGGCCCGCAGGGCCTTTAAGGCCGCCACCTCGAGGGCCGCGGAACTGGAAAGCCCAGCCCCCATGGGCACCTGGCTCCGCACGAAAAACCGCGCCCCCGGCACCCCGTGCCCCGCTTCCCGCAAGGCCCAGACCACGCCCAAGAGGTAGTCCAGGAAGTCCCCTTGCGGGCCGCTTTGCAGGGGCCGGGCGCGAAGCTCCCGCAGCGCTTCGCTATAGGCCTCCACCCTGCCCTCGGCCCGCCCAGCCTCCACCTGGGTGAAGTAGGGAAGGGGCGTGGGCAGGACGTAGCCCTCCTGGTAGTCCGTGTGCTCCCCCAAAAGGTTCACCCGCCCCGGGGCCTTGGCGCTGGCCTCGGGCAGGGCGCCGAAGACTTCTTGATAGCCCATGCCCCTATTATGGGCAAAGGGCTTTCAGGTTGTGGTCCAGAAGGGCAAGATAGGTGGGCACCTTGGCGTCCAAGGTGTCGGTGTAAAGCACCGCCACCCGCGCGCCCAGGGCCTCGGCCAGGGCCTTCAAAGCGGTGCCGCGGAACTGGGGTTCGGCCAAGAGGAGCTTCACCCCTTCCCGCTTCGCCCTTTGCAAGAGGGCGAGGAAGCTTTGGCTCCCCACCTCCTGCGCCCCGCTTTGGCTGAGGGTGCCCACCACCACCAGGCCATAGCGCCGGGCGAAGTAGCGGAAGGCGTCGTGCTGCGCCACCACCTTGGTCCCCTTTAGGCCGCAGGCCCGGAAGGCTTGGTCCCGCTTTTCCACCTGGCTTTGGAAGCGGGCCAGGTTGGCCGCGTACGCCCCCTTCCCCTCGGGGTCCAGGCGGCCGAGCTCCTCGGCGATGCGCTTTGCGTAGCGCACGGCGTAGGTGGGGTCCAGCCAGAGGTGGGGGTCGCAGGGGCCGTGGTCGTGGGCTTCCTGGCCGGGTTCCTGGCAGATGAGGCCGGGTTGCCCTTCCCCCAGGAGGACCACCCGGGCCCCCTTGGGGAGGAGGTTTTGCAGTTTGGGCAGGAAGGGTTCTAACCCGAGCCCGTTGGCGAAGAGGAGCCGGCTTTGCGCTAGGGCCAGGGCCAGGCCCGGGGTGGGCTCAAAGGTGTGGGGGTCGGCCCCGGGGGGCACCACCGCCACCACCTCCACCCGTTCGCCCCCCACCTGCCGCACCAGGTCTGCCAGGATGGGGGTGGTGGCCGCCACCTGCACCTGGGCCAGGGCGGGGGCCAAGAGGAAGAGGAGCCATGGACGCCACATGCCAAGAATGATAACGCAGTTTCAATAGAAGCACAAGCCCCCACCTTCGGGCAAAGGTATAATCGGCGTAAATGGACCTCAAAGCCCTGCACAAGAAGCACGTCCTCACCCCGTGGGTGGCCCAGGCTTCCTTGAACCCCCCCTTGGTGGTCCGGGGGGAAGGGGTCTGGCTTTGGGATGCGGAGGGCCACCGCTACCTGGACTTTTCCGCCGGGCTCGTGGCGGTGAACCTGGGGCACGGACACCCCAAGGTGGTGAAGGCCATCGCCGAGCAGGCGGCCACCTTGGCCTACGCCGCCCCGAGCCTCTTCCACGACAAGCGGGCCCTCCTCGCCCAAGCCCTTTCCGACCTCGCCCCCTGGCCGGAAGGGGCCCGGGTTTTTTTCACCCCTTCGGGGGCGGAGGCCAACGAGGACGCCATCAAGTTCGTCCGCCACCTCACGGGGCGGTTTAAGGTTCTTTCCGCCTACCGCTCCTTCCACGGGGCCACCCATGGGGCGGCGAGCCTCACCGGGGAGAACCGCCGCTTCCCCGCCGAGCCGGGTATCCCGGGCGTGGTCCACTTCTTCGCTCCCTTCCCTTACCGGAGCCCTTTCTACACGGATGATCCCAAGGAGGAGGTGGCAAGGGCCCTGGACCACCTGGAAAGGGTCCTCCTCCACGAGGACCCCCACCGGGTGGCGGCCATCTTCCTGGAGCCCGTGGTGGGCTCCAACGGGGTCATCGTCTACCCCGAGGGGTACCTGGAGGGGGTGCGGGCCCTTTGCCAACGCCACGGCATCCTTTTGGTGTTTGACGAGGTGATGACGGGCTTCGGCCGGGTGGGGGCGGCCTTCGCCGCCCAACGCCTGGGCGTGGTCCCCGACCTCATCACCTTCGCCAAGGGGGTCACCTCCGCCTACGTGCCGCTCGGCGGCGTCCTGGTGCGGGAAGGCCTGGCGCGGCGCTTTGACGACACCCCCTTGCCCACGGGGCACACCTACTCCGGCCACCCCCTGGCGGTGGCGGCGGGGCTTGCGGCGGTGGAGGCCTACCGGGAGGAGGGCCTCTTTGAGCGGGCCCTGGCCTTGGAGGGCCTTTTCCGGGAGGCGCTTTCGGCCCTCCGGGAAAGGCACCCCCTGGTGGGGGAGGTGCGGGGGCTTGGGGCCTTCTTCGGCCTGGAGCTGGTGAGGGACCGGAGGACCAAGGAACCCCTTTCCCCCTGGCACGCCCCCTTCAGCCCCCCCATGCAGCGGCTTTTGCAGGCCCTTTTCCAGGAAGGGGTGTATGTCTTGGCCAAGCACAATGTCCTCATCGTGGCCCCGCCCCTCACCATCCGGGAGGAGGAGTTCTTGGAGGGGGTGGAGCGCCTCTCCCGCGCCCTAAGGCGGGTGGAGGTGGAGGCCTTGGGGTAGGCTTTAGGGGTGCGGCGGCTTGCGGACCTCTATTCTCTTTTGACCTCCTTAGAGGGGAAACCTTACCCCTTTTACAAGGACCTGAAGGGCCTTTGGCAAGGGGAAGGTTTCGTCCTGCGCTTCGTGCACGTGCAGGGAGACCCCTTTGCGAGCCCCTCGGTGCTGGAGGTGCGCTACCCCAAGGAGGCCTTGGCGCGCCTTAGGGTCTACGCCCTCGAGGCGGGCCGGGTGGCGGTGGAAGACTTCCTCTTAAGGAGCCTAAAGGCCCGCCTAAAGGCGCTTCCCCACATCGGGGGCATGGGGCACTCTGGGGAGGTGCGGGTGGAGGTGGAAAGCCCCAAGGTGCTGAAGCGGGCGGGGGCCCACCTGGGGGAGGAGGGGCTTTCCCTCCGCTTCCGCCTAGGGCTTCCCGCCCAGGGGCGGCGCATCCTGGGGCGGGAGGCGGCGCGGCTTTTCCGGGCTTTGGCCGAGCACCTGAGGGGCTTCCTATTGGAGCTGGACGAGGGGGCGCTCCTGTCCCACGTGCACCAGGCGGAGGACTTCGCCTATATCCAAGAGCGCCTTGCCGAGCGGGGCCTCGTGGCCTTCGTGGGGGAGGGGAGCGTGCTTCCCCGGGAAAGCGGGGTGAGCCAGCGGCCCCTGAAGGGGGCCATTCCCTTCCAAAGCCCCCCAAGCCTCAAGGTGGCCTTCCGGGTGCCCCACGCGGGGGAGGTGGTGGGCATGGGGCTTCCCCAGGGGCTCACCCTCATCACGGGCGGGGGGTTTCACGGCAAGACCACCCTCCTCGAGGCCCTGGTCCACGGGGTCTACCCCCACGTGCCGGGGGACGGGCGGGAGTGGGTGGTGACGGAGGCCTGGGCAGGGCGGGTGCAGTCCGAGGACGGCCGGAGCGTGAGGGGGGTGGACCTGAGGCCTTTTGTCCACGACCTTCCCCTGGGCCAGGACACGAGCTTCTTCTCCACCGAGGACGCCTCGGGCTCCACCAGCCTGGCGGCGGCCATCCTCGAGGCCCTGGAACTGGGGGCCCGCCTCCTCCTCCTGGACGAGGACACCTCCGCCACCAACCTCCTGGTGCGGGACGCCCGCATGCAGGCCCTGGTGCGCCGGGAAACCCTCACCCCCCTTTTGGACCGGGTGGCGGACCTCAAGGCCCTCGGGGTAAGCCTCGTCCTGGTGGTGGGGGGCGTGGGGGACTATTTGGAGCTTGCGGACACCGTGGTCCTCATGGAAGAGTACCGGGCCAAGGAGGTGACGCAGGAGGCCCGGGCCATCGCCCAGGCCCACCCCACGGGCCGGACCTTCGGCGAGCCCCGCTACCCTTTGGCGGTGCGCCCGAGGATCCCCTTGCCGGAAAGCTTTGACCCAAGGCGGGGGCGGAAGGCCCGGGTGAAGGGGCGGGGCCTCCGGGAGCTCGTCTACGGGGAAGGGGTGGTGGACCTCTCCGCCCTGGACCTCTTTGAAAACGCCCAGGTGCGGGCCATCGGGGCCTTTTTCCAGCGCCTTCAGCGGCTGGCGGACGGCAACACTCCCCTCAAGGACCTGGTGGAGAAGGCGCTTGCGGTGGAGGACCTTTTCTCCCTGGAGGAGGCCCCCGAGCTCGCCGCCCTCCGCCCCCTGGAGCTCGGGGCGGCGGTGAACCGGCTTAGGGCCCTGGAGGTGCGCTAGCCCTCCCAGGGGTGGAAGAGGGCGGGCCTTCGGGCGCTTGCCGGCAGGGCCTCCCCTTCCAGGAAGGCCTGGGCGTAGAGCTGGGCCAGCTCGGGGAAGGGGGCTTGGGGCACCTGGGAAAGGGCGTGGACGGCCACGGCGTCCGCCAGGCGCCTTAGGGCCTCCTTGGCGTACCAGGGGCCTTCCTCCGCCAGGCGCTTGAGGGCCCTTTCCGCGTGGGCGAAGGCCAGGGGGGTGGCCTTAAGCGCCTCCAAAAGGGGCTCGTGGGCCCGCTTCTTGGCGATGGCCTCCGCCATGTCCAGGGCCTGGATGTTGGCGGGGCCCTCCCAGATGGGGGTGATGAGGGCCTCCCGGTGGAAGCGGGCCACGCCGTAGTCCTCCAGGAAGCCGATCCCGCCGAAAAGCTCCATGGCCAAGGCGGTGATGGCGGTGCCGTGCTCCGCCGTGCGCCCCTTGGCCAGGTGGGAGAGGAGGCGGGCCAGGTGGTAGGCCTCGGAGTAGGGGGGACGCTCCTCCCAGGCCCGGTCAAAGGCGGCCACGGCGTAAAAGGCCAAGGCGGTGCCCCCCACCTGCCTAAGGCGCATTTCCAAAAGGTCCCGCTGCACCAGCTCGTGCTCCACGAGCCTTTTCCCGAAGGCGGTGCGCCGCCCCACGCGGAAGAGGACCTCCAGGTGGGCCTTCTTGGCGAGGCCCATGGCGGCCGCGGCGTTGGCCAGGCGGCTCACCGTCAGGTTTTCCAGGGTGTAGTAGATGCCTTCCTCAAGCCTTCCGATGGGGTAGGCGAGGCTTCCCTCCAGCTCCACCTCCCCCGAGGGCACGGCCCGGGTGGCGAGTTTTTCCTTGAAGCGGCGCACCCGGAAGTTGAGCCTTCCCTCCACCTCCCGCGGCAGGAGGAAGAGGCCAAGCCCCTTGGGGCCCTCCGGGGCCCCTTCCGGCCGGGCGGTGACGAGGGCGTAGTCCGCTAGGCCCGCCCCGGAGGCGAAGTACTTGTCCCCCCCGTAAAGCCGGTAGGCCTCCCCTTCCTTGCGGGCCAGGGTGCGGTTCGCCCCCAGGTCGCTTCCCCCCTGGATTTCCGTCATCCAGGTGGCGCCGAAGGCGGGGCCATAGAGGAGCGCTCGCTTCACGCCCGCGTGCTCCGGGGCGTACTTGTGGAGGGCGTAGGCCACCTGGTGGGTGATGGTGAGGATGCAGTAAAGCCCCCCGTCCGCCAGGAGGTAGCCCATGGCGTAGTGGAGGGGCCAGCCCCGCCCCTCGTAGGCGGGGCGGACCATGGGGCGGAGCTTCTCTAGAAGCGCCCGTTGCGCGGGGGAGAGGAGGGCCCGGTCTACGCGGTTGCCGTTCAGGTCGTGCATCTGGAGGCGGGGGTGGGCCATTTGGTCCACGTGGTGGGCCACCTCCAAGACCTCCTCCCCCACGAGCCGGCCGAAGGCGGAAAGCTCCTCCTGGGGCAGACCGGGGGAGAAGGTGCCTAAGATCGCCCTTAGATCCGGGTCTAAAGCGTAGTGATCTTCGCCCTGGCTATACAAGAGCTTCACGGCTTCCCCCGGCCCTAACCTACCCCCGAGGCCTCCTGAGGGTCAAGGTGGCGTGATTCACAGTCAAATAGTTTTAGATGAAATAATCTCCTTCCGTGGTCTTTGAGGTCCTGGGCCGGATCTGGCGCTTGCAGCGGGCCCTCCGCGAGGAGGCGGAGCGGGGGCTTGGGGAGCTTGGGGGCCTCGAGGCCTGGCTTCTGCGCGTCCTCAAGCACCACCCCCATCCCTCGGAGGCCGCCCGGCGCATGGGGCTACCCCTCCCCACGGTGAGCCACATGCTCCGCCGCTTGGAGGGGGCGGGCTTTGTGGCCCGGGCCTTGGACGAAAAGGACCTCCGCCGCTTCGCCTTCCGCCTGACCCCCAAGGGGGAAGAGGCCCTGGCCCAAGCGGAGGCCCTTATGGAGGAGGCCCTGCGCAAGCGCCTAAGCCGGCTTTCCCCGGAGGAGGTCCAGGCGCTTTTAAGGCTTTTAGAAAAACTGGAGGAACCATGAACCCCACCCCGCAAGAAGTCCGGTACACCATGGTGGGCATCCTGCTTGGGATGTTCCTCGCCGCTTTGGACCAGACCATCGTGTCCACCGCCATGCCCCGCATCGTGGGCGAGCTCAAGGGGGCGGAGTACTACGCTTGGGTCACCACCAGCTACCTCCTCACCTCCACGGTGTCCGCCCCCATCTTCGGCCGCCTCACCGAGCTCTTTTCCCGCAAGGCCATCCTCCTTTGGGCGGTGGGGCTTTTCCTTTTGGGCTCCGCCCTTTCCGGCCTTTCCCAGAACATGGCGGAGCTCATCCTCTTCCGCGGCCTGCAAGGGGTGGGGGGCGGGGCGCTTTTCGCCTTGGCCCTCACCACCATCGCCGTCTTCTTCCCGCCCCGGGAGCGGGGGAGGATCGCCGGGGCCTTTGGGGCCATCTTCGGCCTGTCCTCCGCCGTGGGGCCCTGGCTTGGCGGGCTCCTCACGGACCACCTCTCCTGGCGGTGGGTCTTCTACATCAACATGCCCGTGGGGGCGGTGGCCCTATGGTTCATCCTCCGCTACATGCCCCGGCTCAAGCCCGCCCACCGGGAGCCCTTTGACTTCCTGGGGGCCTTCCTCCTCATCCTTTGGACCGTGCCCCTCATGCTCGCCTTCTCGTGGGGCGGGAGCACCTACCCGTGGGCCAGCCCGGTGATCCTGGGCCTTTTGGCCGGGGCGCTTTTGGGCCTTTCCGCCTGGGTTTACGCCGAGCTCAAGGTGGCCCACCCCCTCTTTGACCTCTCCGTGTTCCGCATCCCCACCTTTTCCCTTTCCGCCCTGGCCGCCTTCTTCTTTGGCCCCGCTTTCCTCGGAGCCGTGGCCTTCCTGCCCCTTTACCTCCAGGTGGTGAAGGGGGTTTCCGCCAGCCAAAGTGGGGTCACGGTTCTTCCCCTCACCCTTGGGGTCATGGCGGGGAGCATCGGGGGAGGGCAGCTGGTGGCCCGCTTGGGGCGGTACAAGGCCTTGCTTTTGGGAAGCCCTTTGTTCCTCTTCGTCCTTTTCCTCACCCTGCACTTCGTCCTGGCGGTGGACACGCCCCTCTACGTGGTCATCGCCCTCTTCTTCCTTCTGGGCCTCGGGCTCGGCCCGGCGCAGAGCGTTTTAAACATCGTGGCGCAAAGCGACCTTCCCAGGGAGCGCCTGGGAAGCGGCACCAGCATGGTGCAGTTCACCCGGCAGATTGGATCCACCATGGGCATCGCCCTTCTGGGCACCATCCTGGCGGGAAGCCTTTCCGACCACTTGAAGGCGGCCTTTCCTGGCGGGAGCACCCCCGCCATGGCCCGAACCGGGGAGGGGATGGCCCTGGATCTGGACCGGGAGTTCGCCCGGCTAAAGGCGCTCCTTCCCCGGGCCCTTGCCGGCGACGCCGCCGCCTACGAGGCCCTGGTCCAAGACCCCTTCCTCCCCGAGGCCTTCAAGAAGACCCTGGAGCCTGGGGGGCTACCCGCCCGCTTCGCCAGGCTCCGGGGGGAGGTGGAAAAGGCGCTTGCGGGCGACGAGGCGGCGCGCAAGGCCCTCCTGCAGGACCCCACCCTGCCGGCGGAGCTCAAAGGCCTTCTCCTCCCTGGCGGTGTGGTGAGGGGAACCTTGGACCTCCTGGCCCGGGCTTGGGAGGGGGACGAGGGGGCGCAAGAGGCCCTACTCGCTTCCTCCTTGGCTCCCGCCCTTAAGGGGCTCCTCGCCTCCCCACCCCCACCCGGCTTAAGGCCCAAGGTCCTGGCCCAGGTGGAGGCGGGACTAAGGGAGCAAGCGATCCGCATCCAGGCTCAAGTGCAGGAGTCCTTGAAGCGGGCGGAGGAGGAGGCGCTTCGGGAGGTGCCGAAGCGGGTGCTGGCGGAGCTTACCGCGGTGGAGGCCAAGGTGAAGGGAGCGCTAAAGGAGGGCATCGTGGCGGCCTTAAAGCGGATCTTCCTCTTCGCCGCGGGCTTCGTGGCCTTGGCCTTTTTGGCGGTGCTTTTCCTGCCCAACCGGGAGCTTCAGGGCCGTTCTTCCCCTCAGGCCTCGCTAGAGTGAAGGGGTGGAGGGGCTTTACCTGGTCTTTGGCGAGGGGCTTTCGGAGGAGGCCAACCGCCTGGCCCAGGGCCTGGCCCGGGCCCTTTGGCAGGCTCCTCCCCCGGGGCTTCTGGAGGCGGTGCCCGCCTACGCCACCCTTTACCTGGAGTACGATCCCAAGCGGCTTTCCCGAAAAGCCCTCCTCCGGCGCCTAAGGGGCTTGGCGCCGGAGGAGGAAGGGGTGGGGCGGGTGGTGGAGATCCCCGTTCGCTACGACGGGGAAGACCTCCAAGAGGTGGCCCGGCGCACGGGGCTTTCCCAAGTAGAGGTGAAGCGGCGCCACCAGGCCCCCCTCTACCGGGTCTACGCCCTGGGCTTCACCCCGGGCTTTCCCTTCCTGGCCCCCGTGGACGAGGCCCTGCGCCTGCCCCGCCGCGCGCACCCGAGGCCCCGGGTGCCGGCCCATAGCGTGGCCATGGCTGGGGCGCAGACGGGGATCTACCCCTTGCCCTCCCCGGGCGGGTGGCACCTTTTGGGCACAGCCTTGGTGGCGGTGTACGACCTCCATCGGGAGCCGGCTTTCCTCCTTTCCCCGGGGGATTGGGTGCGCTTTCGGGAGGCGGAGGGTCCTCCACCCCCGGAGCCTGCGCCCCTAGACCTCCTTCCCCCCTCTCCCCGCTTCCCCGCCCTGCGGGTGGAGGAGCCTGGGCTTTTGGACCTCGTGGTGGACGGGGGAAGGTTTGGGGCGGGGCACCTAGGGCTTGCCCGCTCCGGGCCCTTGGACCCCTATTCCGCCGGGGTGGCGAACCGCCTGGTGGGAAACCCTGCCGGGACACCCCTTTTGGAGTTCGCCCACAAGGGGCCGGTCCTCACCGCCCTCCGCGCCTTGGTGGCGGCCTTTGCGGGCTACGGGTTCGTGGCCCTTTTGGACGGGGAGGAGATCGCCCCGGGGCGAAGCTTCCTTTGGCCGAAGGGCAAGGCCCTCCGCTTCAGGCCCAAGGGGAAGGGGGTGCGGGGCTATTTGGCGGTGGCGGGGGGCCTCGAGGCCCTTCCCTTTTGGGGCTCGGTTTCCCCCGACCTCCGGGGCCGGGTGGGCCGGCCCCTCCGGGCGGGGGATGTGCTTGGCCTAAAGGCGCTCCGCCCGGCCCGCCCCGGCCTCGCCTTTCCCATGAGGCCTCTTTCCTTTCGGCTTCGCCTTCTCTCTGGGCCTGACGTTAGCCGGGAGGCGCTTGAGGCCTTCCTTTCCGCCCCCTTCCGCGTGGCCCGGGCGGACCGCATGGGGGTGGAGCTCCTGGGCCCGGAGGTGCCGGGAGGAGAGGGGCTTTCCAAGGCCACGCCCTTGGGAGGGGTTCAGGTACCTCCCTCGGGGCGGCCCCTCGTCCTTTTGGCGGACAAGGGAAGCTTGGGGGGCTACGCTATGCCCGTGCGGGTGGTGCCGGAGGACCTTTGGCTTTTGGGGCAGGTCTGGCCTGGGGTGGAGATCGTGTTCACGTGGGATCAGTATCGTGACGGATATCACATGAAACTGCCCTGGCCCCCGGCTAGGGAAGCCCCCTAGAACCCCTCCACCACCACGGCGATTCCCTGGCCCACCCCGATGCACATGGTGGCCAGGCCGAACTGGACCCGGCGCCTGTGCATCTCGTGGACCAGGGTGGTGAGGATCCGGGCCCCCGAGGCCCCCAAGGGGTGCCCCAGGGCGATGGCCCCCCCGTTGGGGTTCAGGCGGGGGTCCTCCATGGCAAGCCCCCACTCCCGAAGGACCGCCAAGGCCTGGGCGGCGAAGGCCTCGTTGAGCTCAATGAGGCCCACGTCGGCAAGGCTTAGGCCCGCCCGCTCCAGGGCCTTCTTTGTGGCGGGCACCGGGCCGATGCCCATGATCCTCGGGGGCACCCCCGCCACGGCGATGCTAAGGATGCGGGCCAGGGGCTTCAGGCCGTGGGCCTTGGCGTAGTCGTCCGAGACCAGGAGCACCGCCGCCGCCCCATCGTTCAGGGGGCTGGAATTCCCCGCCGTCACCGTGCCCCCCTCCCGGAAGACGGGCTTGAGGCTCGCGAGCTTCTCCAAGGAGGTGTCCCGCCTCGGGCCCTCGTCCACCGCCACCAGGGCCTCCTCCTTCCCCCGCCGCACCGGGACGGGCACCACCTCCCTGGCAAAGCGCCCCTCGTCCCAGGCCCGCACCGCCTTCTGGTGGGAGAGGAGGGCGAAGCGGTCCTGCTCCTCCCGGGGGATGCGGTACATCTCCGCCAGGTTCTCCGCCGTCTCCCCCATGCTCTCCGTGCCGTAGAGGGCCTGCATCCTGGGGTTCACGAGGCGCCAGCCCAGGGTGGTGTCGTACATCACCTGGTTCCCGGTGGGGAAGGGCCGCTCCGGCTTGGGCACCACGAAGGGGGCGCGGGACATGGACTCCACCCCGCTTCCCACGTAGACCTTTCCCTCCCCCGCCCAGATGGCCCGGGCCGCCTGGGCCACCGCCTCCAGGCCGCTGCCGCAGAGGCGGTTCACGGTGCAGCCCGCCACCTCCACGGGGAAGCCGGCGAGGAGGAGGGCCATGCGGGCCACGTTGCGGTTGTCCTCCCCCGCCTGGTTGGCGCAGCCGGCGTAGACGTCCTCCACCTCCTCCTTGGGCACCCCGGCGCGGTCCATGAGGGCGGAGAGGACGTGGGCCAAGAGGTCGTCGGGCCGCACGGCGCTCAGGGCACCCCCGTGCTTGCCGATGGGGCTTCGCACCGCTTCCACGATCCAGGCTTCGGGCATATGGGCCTCCTTACCGAACGGTCGGTAGTAGCTTAGCGGACATTAGGGGTGTTGGTCAAGGGGAGGGGAGAGAGATAGCACGAGCTCGTATAATCGTGAAATAAATCACACACGTCTCACCTCCCGTAGAACCTCCCCCCAGTCCAGAACTGGCAAAGCGCACACCCCCCGCCGGCAGACGTAAGCTCTGCCCGCTTCCCGGCCCTCCAAAGCCGGCAGGGCCCCCGGAGGTCCCACGATCACTTGGGTCAAGGGTAAAAAGGTTTCCTTCGCCGCTTGCGCCATGGGGGAGGGCAGGGGCAAAGCCAGCTCCGTTCCCCTCTCCAAGAAGCTTTTGGCCAGGAGGGCTCCGGGCAGGGCCTGGGGGTACCTGCTAAGCCAAAGGGCCCTGGTCTCCAGCAGGCCTTCCGCCCGCTCAACGTAGTCGCCCTGGAAGATGGCGCCAAGCCGGAAAAAGGCTTCCGCCAAGGCGCTTTCCCCCGAGGGCAAGGTGGTCTCCTCCACCTCCCCTGCCGGGAGGGGAAGCTTGGGGGAAGCTTTTCCCCCAACGAAGGCCGTCCAGGCGGCCTCGGCCAACACCTGCGCTTGGGCTAGATAAGGCCACTCCCCCGTGGCGGTGTAAAGCTCCAAGAGGGCGAGGGCGGTGAAGCTCTGGTCGGACAAAAAAGCTTCTTCCCCCAGGCTTCCTCCCCGCCATGCGTGGCGGAGAAGCCCTTCCTTCCGCATGGCCTGAAGGAGGAAGTGCGCCCCCTTACGGGCCGCCTCCAGGTAGCGCCCTTCCCCCAAAAGCCTTCCCCCCTCGGCCAAGGCCCGCACCGCCAGGGCGGACCAGTCCGCCAGGACCTTGTCGTCCAGGGCTGGGGGCATGCGCCGCCTGCGGGTGGCGAGGAGCTTTTGCCGCACCCTTTCCCGCCAAGGGGCAAAGGCCTCCCCAAGCTCCCTCGCCACCTCCACCTCCCCCCAGGCGGTGAGGACGGAGCGCCCCCCAAGGTCCTTCCCCAGGGCGAAGTACCGCTGGGCCAGGGGGAAGTCCTCCCCCAAAGCCTCGGCGAGCTCCGCCTCGGTCCAGGTATAGTACCGCCCCTCCTCCCCTTCGCTATCCGCGTCCAAGGCGGTGTAAAACCCTCCCTCCTTGGCCTGCATGGAGAGGAGCCAGTCCAAGGTTTCCCGAGCCACCCGCAGGGAAAGAGGGTCGCCGAAGACCTTGTAAGCCCCAAGGTAAACCCGGGCCAAAAGGGCGTTATCGTAAAGCATCTTCTCAAAGTGAGGCACCCGCCAGAAACGGTCCACGCTGTAGCGGTGGAACCCTCCGCCCACCTGGTCGTAGAGGCCCCCGAGGGCTATGGCCCGCAGGGTTTTGGGCAGGAGGGCCCTGGCCCTCTCCTCCCCCTCCCAGGCTCGGGCCAGGAGGTAGAGGAGGAGGGTACCCTGGGGGAACTTGGGGGCGGGGAGGAATCCCCCCCACTCGGGGTCAAAGGCCTGGACCAAGTGGGCCAAGGCCTCTTCCTCCGCCTCTTTCGGCACCGGGCCCGGAGGGGGGTTGAGGCTCCGCCAAAGGGCCTGGGTTAGGTGCTCTGCCTCCTGCAGAATGCCTTCCCGCTTCTCCCGCCAAGCCTCGGCCACGGCAAGGAGAACCCGCCTAAAGCCGGGCAGGCCCATGCGGTCCTCCTTGGGGAAGTAGGTGCCGCCGAAGAAGGGCTTTCCCTCAGGGGTGAGGAACAGGCTCATGGGCCACCCCCCCTGGCCCGTGAGGCTCACCAGGGCCCGCATATAGGCAGCGTCCACGTCGGGGCGCTCCTCCCGGTCCACCTTCACCGGGACGAAATGGGCGTTGAGGAGGGCCGCCACCTCCTCGTCCTGGAAGCTCTCCCGGTGCATCACGTGGCACCAGTGGCAGGCGTGGTAGCCCACGGAGAGGAAGATGGGCTTCCCCTCCGCCTGGGCCTTTTGGAAGGCTTCCCCGCCGAAGGGGTACCAATCCACGGGGTCTTGGGCGTGGGCCAGGAGGTAGGGGCTTCGGGCGTTCTTAAGCCGGTTTGCCATCCCCCTAAGGGTAGCGCAGGGCCAAGGGCGCCCCTAGGCCTTCCTTACAATGGGAGCGTGTTGGGCGTGGCCAAGGACCTGGACGAACGCCTTCGGGCCTGGCTTGCCGAGGACCTGGGGCATGGGGACCTCACGAGCGGCCTGCTGGTGGACGAGGCCCTTTGGGGCGAGGCGGTCATCGTGAGCAAGGCGGAAGGGGTCATCGCTGGACTTCCCGTGGCGGAACGGGTTTTTCACCTGGCCGACGCCCGGGTGCACTTTGCACCTCAGGTGGCCGAGGGAAGCCCCGTGGCCCCCGGGGTGGAGGTGGCCCGCCTCGAGGGCCCCTTGCGGGGCATTCTGGCGGGGGAGCGCCTGGCCCTCAACCTCCTGCAAAGGCTTTCCGGCATCGCCACCCTGACCCGGGCCTACGTGGATGCGCTGCGGGGCACCAAGGCCCAGGTCCTGGACACGCGCAAGACCACCCCAGGCCTTAGGGACCTGGAGAAGTACGCGGTGCGGGTGGGCGGGGGGAGGAACCACCGCTTTGGCCTCTTTGACGGCATCCTCCTCAAGGAGAACCACATCCGGGCGGCAGGCGGTGTGGGGGAGGCGGTGCGGCGGGCCAAGGCGGGAGCACCCCACTACCTGAGGAAAGCCGGGGGGCCCATTTCCGGGAGGACTTCCCCGAGGAGGCGAAGGAGGTCTACCACCTCGAGGCCCAAGGCCCCCACGTGCGCCGGGTTCCCACGGGGTAAGATGGGGGAGGAGGCTTCTATGAAAGGGCACCCCGAGGTGATCCAGAGCCTGCAGGAAAGGCTTTCCGAGGAACTTGCCGCCATCTTGCAGTACATGGTCCACGCGGAGATGGCGGAGAACTGGGGCTTTAAGGCCCTGGCCCGCCACCTGAAGGCCCACGCCATCACCGAGATGCGCCACGCCGAGAAGCACATTGAGCGGATCCTCTTCCTGGAAGGCTTCCCCGAGGTGAGCCGCATTGGGGAGATCCGCATCGGCAAGAACGTGGAGGAGATCCTCTTCCGCGACTACGAAGGGGAGTTGATGGCGGTGAAGGGGTACAACGAGACCATGAACCTGGCCCAGTCCCTGGGGGACAACGGCACCCGGGACATGGTGGCGGAAATCCTCAAGGACGAGGAAGCCCACGTGGACTGGCTGGAGGCGCAACGGGAACTGAAGGAGCAGATGGGCCTCGCCAACTACCTGCAGTACCTGGCGGGGGAGGCGGAGTAGCTACGCCACCGGGGCCTTCAGGTTTTTGCGGGCCCAGCGGTCTATGGCGGCGATGACCGCCTCCAGCTCCCGGCCCGCCTCGGTGAGGCTGTAGCGGGTCCTCGGGGGCATGTGGGACTCCACCCGCTTCTCCACCAGGCCCAGGGAAACCAGGTGTTCTAGGCGCTGGGAAAGCGTGGCGGGGTTCACGCCGCCGATGGCCCGGGAAAGCTCGTTGAAGCCCTTGGGGCCCTCGAGGAGGGCGCGGATGATGTGGAGCGTCCACTTCTCCTGGAGGAGGTTGAGGGCCGCGTAAACCGGGCAGAAGGCCGCCTCGTGCTCGGCCATGGGACCATTGTACCACGGGGGCCACGCCCAAGGATTTCCCTATTTCCAACGGCACGGCGCGGCTCTCGCCCGCCCACCTTGCCTTGCCGGGGGTCGGTGTGGAAGCATGGAAGGGAAAGGAGGCAGGTATGGAGGTCACCCTTTCCGTGCTCAAAGCGGATATCGGCTCCATGGGCGGGCACACCGCACCAAGCCGCCGGGTCCTTGCCCAGGTGGAGGCGGTGGTGCGGGAGGCGGTGGGCCGCCTCCTCTTGGACGCCTATACCTTCCACATCGGCGACGACATCGTCCTCCTCATGAGCCACACCCGTGGGCCCCGCCACCCCGAGGTCCACGCCCTCGCCTGGCGGGCCTTCCAGGAGGGAACGGCGGTGGCCAAGGAGGAGGGGCTTTACGGGGCGGGGCAGGACCTCTTGAAGGACGCCTTCACCGGCAACCTCCACGGCCTGGGCCCCCAGGTGGCGGAGATGACCTTCAAGGAGCGGCCTGCCGAGGCCTTTTTGGTCCTGGCGGCGGACAAAACCGAGCCCGGGGCCTTCAACCTCCCCCTCTACCTGGCCTTCGCCGACCCCATGTACGCCTCGGGCCTCCTCCTGTCGCCGGATCTAAGAGGCTGTCGTAAAAGGGTGGTATTCTTGAGGGATGAGCTCTAGACGATCTTAC
>NZ_JAKTNS010000060.1:0-6918 GCF_022760915.1 Thermus thalpophilus
AAAATTCCCTTTTCCTTTGGGTAGATAACCCGAGATCCGAGAAAAAGTGAGATACTTCACATATTTACCCCGGCCACGTGCGATTTTCATCGTCCAGGACGGCAAAAACCCCGATTTCCCCCCTCGAGGACCGCCCCTAAAACGGCTTTTAAGGCGGGGGGTGGGCGGGGGGGCACCTTCCTTACCCCTCCCCATGCCCCCCGGCCTTCTAGGGGCCTTAGGGCGGGCGAGAGGGGCCTTCTTGGGGCAGGGTCCGGAGCCTCCCCGGTAGGCTCTACCTCCCAGGTTGGACCCAGGGGGGCCACCATACGGTGAAGTCATCGAGGCCCCTGAGCCAGACCCCTTCCATCCACGGTCTAGTGTTTCCTTGCCAGGACCTTCAGGCCGCTTTCCTCCGTGGGGTCTTCGATGAGGGCGAACCTAATGCGTCCCCCGAAGGGATACGTAGCCCTCCAGCTGAGCCTCGGAGTAGAGCTCAGGCAGGTCAGGAGCACCTCCACGGGTGGAGGATTCCGAACCGAACGATCGAGAGAGTACCTGACGCTGTAGTAGACATCCGCAGGCGCAGATCTCTCCTGGAAGAACTCCTCAGGCGTGGGGTAGGTGGTGGCCTCCACGATCTTGAAGTCGGGGTTTGTGCGGGAGATGACCGTGAACTCGGGGGAGTTGTTCCTGACAAGAAACACATTAAGCGTCTCCCACCTGGGGAGCTCCAGGTCTACCTTCACCCCCTCCGTGCAGACCCTGGGGGAGGTGGGGTAGTAGGCGAAATCTAGGCCTTGCTGGGCAGGGTTGGGGGGGAAAAAGCAGCCCCCGAGGAGGAGAGAGCCGAGGGAAACAAGGAGAAGTCCAACTCTTAGACCCATATCTTCCCTCCTCGCCTAGCGTACCATCCGGTAGGCCCCGAAGGTGAGGTCCCAGTAGTCCGAGAGGAAGACCTTCGGGCTTCCATTCCAGTAGAGGAGGTCTCCTATTTCTTGGTCTGTTCTTACGTACGCCCAATTCGCCGACCAGTCCCAGTACTCAATGACCTCAAACCTTTGGGACAGGCCATAATGGGCCCCCCCTATACGGGGGAGAATGGGGAATAAGTTGAGCCGTACGTCTGTGGCGTAGAGGATGATGGCTGGCCGATCGTCATGCCCGATGGATCCCTTGAGGATCTCATTGACTCGCCAGGTGTTCTGGGACCAGACGACCCAATTAACGGCCGGCAGGAAGTGGTACAAGGCTAAGGGATCGAGATCCCTAAGCCAGGTCCCATCCAGCCGCCAGGGAAGCCCGTTATCCCTGAGCCAGGCGTTGGTCCCGTTTAGGACATCCCTTCGTGTGCTACTTGATCTGTCCCCCCAGGGTGTGAAAAAAGAGGGGGTGCTATGCCACAAGACCGTGAGCACCCCCAGAACGTAGCCTTTGGCTGACCTACCATCTTGACGCAGAGACCCTCATCGTGGCTACCTACATTTGGGTGGATGACGAACTCAAAGCCCTCGTCGCTCAAGGTTTCAAGCTCCCCAAAAAGCAAAAGCACCAAAAGGCCACCCTGGCCGAACTCCTGGCCCTCGCCATCTTCCTCCTGTTGCAAGGCCAGGACCTCGCCAAAGGCTACCTGGCCGCCAAGACCACCCTCAAGGCCTACTTCCCCTCCCTCCCCCACCCCAAGATGTTCCCCTTCGGGGAAGCAGCTCTCGCTTCTACCGGGTCCTTCAGAAGGCCCAGGGGCTGTTGGCTCACCTGGCCATGAGGCTCTCCGGGGGAAAAGGCCTCCTGCAGGTGGTGGACCTTAAACCCATCCCCCTGGCCCACGGCCACCGGATTCACGGCCTCTCTCTTCCTGAGGCCGCCGTGGGGGTGGGACCCCTGGGGGCTTTCGCGGGCTACGTTCTCATGCCGGTGATGAACGAGCGGGGCCTCTTTTTTCGTTGGGCCATTCTCCCCGGCAACGCCCGGGAGACCTGGGGGAGGGACCTGCTGGACGGTCTGCCCGCGGTCTTGGGGGACCGGGGCTTCCGCTGGGTCCAGGGGGTCAAGACCCCGCCCTATCGGGTCAGGGGAGGGAAGGTGGTGGAGACGGGGTGGAGAGAGTGGATGGGGAGGGTACGCAACTGGATCGAGACCCGCTTCAGCGTGATGGTCCGGTCTTTGGGGCTTCATCGGATAGAAGCGCGGTCCTACTGGGGTCTGGTGGCCCGGGTGAACCTCATCCTGCTCGTTCACAACCTCATCCGTAGCCGGGTGCTCCTGAAGATGGCCGGGGTGGAGCTATGAGGTAGCACACGAAGGAATGTTAAGCTCATACCATGAAACGATCCCTTGCCCTGATTCTGGCCTTGTTCAGCCCGTTGGCCCTCACCCAGTCCCCCAAGGAAGCGGTGGAATCCGCCCTCAAGGCCGCCTTCGGCGACTGGAGGGGCAGGACCTACCAGGGCCTGGACCGGGTAGTCTACTTCACCCCCGAGGGCCAGGAAACGCAGGTCTTGCGGATCCGGACCTACCTTGACCTCGGCGGTTGCCGCCTTCGCCTGGAGATCGCCCCCGAGGGCGAGAAGGCGCCCGCCACCCTGGTCTACACCCGGGAGCGCCAGTTCCTCCGCCTCCCGGACGGCAGGGAAACCCCCCTGGACGACCGCCTCTTCCTGGAGCTCATCTTCGCCTGGCAGACAGGCTTCACCGGGGCCGCCTTCGGTTATGACGAGGTGGCTTCCCTGGGGAAAGTGACCCTCCCCGATGGCAGCGAGGCGGAGGCCTACCGGGTGGTGCGCCGAACCCACGCCTGTCTCCCCAAGGGGGTGCTGGAAGCCAAGCCCTACGAGGGGAAGGTGTACCTTCGGGAGGGAAAGGTGGTGGGGGAAGGCTATTTCTCCCCCATCGTGGGAGCGGAGACCCTCTTCCTCTACCGGGACTTCCGGGAAGAAGGAGGGGCCCGTCACCCCCTGAAGGGGGAAGGCTATGTTCGGCAAGGGGACCGGTGGGTCCTCTTCTCCCGGGGAGAAACCCTGGAAGCCCAGGTGGACCTCCCCCTGGAGGAAGCCCTCTTCCGCTGAGGCTAGAGGGGGCCCGTGAGTTCCAGGCCTAGGGCAAAGCCCCCGTCGCCGTACCTTACCCGCACCCCCACCTCTCCCTTCCCCTCGGGGTCCAGGGCGTACCCCGCCCGCAGGAGGAGGGCTCCCCCGGGGGGCTCCAGCCCCAGAGGCAGGAAGAGTGAGGCCCCAAGCCCTAGGCTCCACACCTCGTTGGCCACCAGGGACAGGCCCAGGCCCAGCCCCAGGACGGGCACGCCGCCCCAGGGGTAGGAAACCCCCAAGGCCCAGGTGGCCACCACCGGATCCCTGAGGAGGCTCCCACTGGCCTCCCCTTCCAGGGCCCAGGGGTACCCCAGCCCCAGGCGCACCCGGGGGCGGCCCCAGAGGTCGGGAAACCGGTAGGCCAGCCCCACCCCAAGGGAAGGCCTGCTCTCCCCTCGCCAGAGGACTTCCCCTGCCTGCCCGTAGTCCCGCCTCTCCCCGAACAGGGTGTAGGTGCCCCCCAACCGGCCCTCCAGGAAGAGGTCCGGAGCCACCCGGTAGCTGAGACCCAAGGACAGGCTCAATCCGTGCCCCACCCGCAGGAAAGCGTAGGGACCCCGTTCGTCCGCCCCCACCCCTTGGAGGGCAGAGGGGGCGTAGGAGAGGGTGAGGCGGTAGCCCAGGGGGGGCTCCTCCGCCGGGCGCAAGGGGTCCACCTGGGCCAGGGCCCAGGCGGCGAAGGCCAGGAAGAGGGGCAGAAGCCTCAAGGCCACCTCCCCCCGAGGGCCTCCAGCCGGCGAAGCCGGGAAAGCGCCCAGGAGAGCTCCGCCTCCTGGTTGGCCCTTACCCGCCCCATCTGGGCCGCCGACCGGGGAAGGGCCAGCAGGATGACCCCGGAGAAGCCCTTCTCCGTCACTAGGGCCTCTATGGGTACGATGCGCCGGCCCCAGGAGGGGTCGGCAAGGAGCACCTGGGCAGGGCCGTCCCCAGGCGGGTCCACGATGCCCGCGATCACCAGAAAGTGGAGCTGGGGCTTGGTGACGTGGCCGATGACCGGAAGCCCTCCGCGGCGGAAGTAGTCGGCGAGCCCCTCCAGGTCCACCCGGTAGGCCTTCACCTCGTACCCCCGCCCCTGCAGGTACCGCTTCAAGGAAAGGGCAGTAAGCCCCTCCCGCGGGTCCTTCCCCGAGGCCTCCGTCTCACGGACGGCCACCTCCAGGACCTCGCTTTCCGTGGCCGGGTCGTCATAGTAGTGGGTGAGCAGTGTGGCCACCGCCGCCGCGCCGCAGGTGTACCAGTCCGTCTGGCCGACGACGTGGGTGTAGCGAAGGGTGCGATAAGAAGACAGGGCACTTGCTTCGGCAAAAAACACCCAGAAGAGAAGTGGGAGGATGAGATGCAATATAGGAGCCGCGGGGACACAAGCCATCTTTTGACTTACGCCTTCCTGTGTTACCTCTTAGCTCCACCCTAGCCATCCTGAGTAGAACCAGCCTGGTGTTCGATCTGACAAGAAAATCATCAAAGGCTAAGGCTCAGTATCCGCGGGAGTAGAAAAGAACAACAAGAAATGATAAACCCACAACAATTAAGGCGACCAAGGAAAGAACGCCCAAAGCACGCCATTCGCCAACCTTTTTCACCCAAGAGAGTGTGGCATGATACAGGAAACTGAAGAAAAAGGCCTGCAACAGTAGCCCAGGAGCTTCTCTAGCCTCTACTCTTTTGTCGAGCACCAACGTAAACAGGTTAATGAGTCCAAAGAAAGCTAAAGCCACAAGAAGAAAGGATTGCCAAGGCCTAAGTTTCCACATCATCGCCATACCTCACCAAGGCGAAGTTAAGAGTCCAAACACAAATCCATAAACAAAACCTTTACCAACGTTCGCCGCAAAGTCACGAGCATTCGCATCGCAACGCCCGGTATTGCAACCTATGGCTGCATCTACCGCATACGCTAAAGCAGCACTAATCGCCCCTGAAAGACCACCAATAACCCCCTCAATAACTCCCTCTCCCTCGTAAAGAGCTAGCTCCTCATCCGAAAAAAGCGAAGAAGATTCAAGCAAGGAAGTAGCCCACTCAACTGTTTGAACTTCACCCCGTACTCCCAGGGCCAGGATGTGCCCCTGCGCCCTAGCGCCCAACGGGGCATAGGCCAACAGCCCAAAGGCCATCAGCACCAAGAGGAATTTGCGCATGGCTCAACCCCCTCAAGGGTGAGGTTACCACGCCCCCCCCCCCCCCTTCCTGTCAAGAAGTTGTAATCGGTCAATACATCCCTTCGTGTGCTACTTGATCTGTCCCCCCAGGGTGTGAAAAAAGAGGGGGTGCTATGCCACAAGACCGTGAGCACCCCCAGAACGTAGCCTTTGGCTGACCTACCATCTTGACGCAGAGACCCTCATCGTGGCTACCTACATTTGGGTGGATGACGAACTCAAAGCCCTCGTCGCTCAAGGTTTCAAGCTCCCCAAAAAGCAAAAGCACCAAAAGGCCACCCTGGCCGAACTCCTGGCCCTCGCCATCTTCCTCCTGTTGCAAGGCCAGGACCTCGCCAAAGGCTACCTGGCCGCCAAGACCACCCTCAAGGCCTACTTCCCCTCCCTCCCCCACCCCAAGATGTTCCCCTTCGGGGAAGCAGCTCTCGCTTCTACCGGGTCCTTCAGAAGGCCCAGGGGCTGTTGGCTCACCTGGCCATGAGGCTCTCCGGGGGAAAAGGCCTCCTGCAGGTGGTGGACCTTAAACCCATCCCCCTGGCCCACGGCCACCGGATTCACGGCCTCTCTCTTCCTGAGGCCGCCGTGGGGGTGGGACCCCTGGGGGCTTTCGCGGGCTACGTTCTCATGCCGGTGATGAACGAGCGGGGCCTCTTTTTTCGTTGGGCCATTCTCCCCGGCAACGCCCGGGAGACCTGGGGGAGGGACCTGCTGGACGGTCTGCCCGCGGTCTTGGGGGACCGGGGCTTCCGCTGGGTCCAGGGGGTCAAGACCCCGCCCTATCGGGTCAGGGGAGGGAAGGTGGTGGAGACGGGGTGGAGAGAGTGGATGGGGAGGGTACGCAACTGGATCGAGACCCGGTTTAGCGTGATGGTACGCTCTTTGGGGCTTCACCGGATAGAGGTTCGGTCCTACTGGGGTCTAGTGGCCCGGGTGAACCTCATCCTGCTGGTCCACAACCTCATCCGTAGCCGGGTGCTCTTGAAAATGGCTAGGGGGGAGCTATGAGGTAGCACACGAAGGAACCGGAAATGGGCGGTTGACTACCCCGGGCCCGCGCTTGATGCCCATGGACATGTATGAAGGCAAGGGATTGAAGGTGCTGGTCATCGTGGAAGACCCCAACGAGGCGGGCTACCTGAAGTGGTACTGGAGCTTCCTCCCGTGAACCCAAGCGATCAGGCACACCGAGCGCCCTTTAGGTCCTAAGGCCCTGCCCTGGCGGGGCTACTCCCTTTCGCTCCGGCCCCAGGGACCTTAGGGCGGGCCAGGGGCCCCTTCCCTTGGGCGGGCCGGACCCCGGCCGACGGCGTGCCCGGCTCGCCCTCGAGAGGGGGGCTCTTTCGCGAAGGCGAACTTTCGCGCAGGAAAGGGCGAAAAGCGACCAAAATGACCCCTCGGACCGCATAGGCTTGCCGGGGATCCAGGGAAGACCTGGGGGGTTTATGCACCCCACCCCCCGGGATCCCCGGGGGGTGGGAAGGGCATGGACTTGCAAAAGACCACCTCTCCCGGCCTCTAAGGGCCCTAGAAGGCCGCCCCCTCGAGGGCCAAGGGGAAGTAGCCCCCCACCCCTTCCCCGGCCTTCCAGGGGCCTTCCAGGCGGCTTGAGGGGCAAACAGAAAACCCCGGCTGAGGTGTCAGCCGGGGGTGGGGGATAAGGGTGTCCCCCTGTAAGGGTGGGCTTCTCGCCC
>NZ_JAKTNS010000061.1:0-6892 GCF_022760915.1 Thermus thalpophilus
GGCTGCGCCCGCAAGGGGAGATTTACCACGAAACGGAGATGTGGGTAAAGTCCTGTTACACATAACTCTTGACACGACCGGGACGAGGTCTTTAACGGCCTCGGGAAAGGACCCCGAGTCGCAAAGCCCGCCCCCTCGCTCCCTACAATCCCCCCATGGACCCCATCTACCTCCCCCTGCCCGAGGAACGAAGGGGCCTGTGCCTGTTCCTGGCGGCGGCGGACCAGAAGGCTTGGATGGATCTTCTCCTCAACCCCAAGCGGGAATGGGTGGAGAACTTCGCCAACGGCCTCCCCGCCTTCCTCTTCGCCCTCGTCTGGACCCACGAGCGGGACACCCTCGAGCTGGAGGAGCCCATCACGGACCACGAGGCCGTCCACCTCCTCAGGGAGGTGGAGCGGGAGTGGCAGAAGCGGGGCGAAACCCTCACCACCCGGCAGAAAACCTTCGCCCTGGTGGGCGACGTGGGGTATCTGAGCATCTACTTCCGCTTTGACCAGGCGTTCACCTTTGAGAACCTCGAGGGCTTCCTCAGCCGATGGGCCGTGGGGCTGGAGGAGATCGTTGGCTTGCCCCCGGTGCCCCCCGGGCTCATGCGCATCTACTTCCTGCTCGGGCCCATCCTGCGGGCTTGGCGCCGCCACCTCTTTTATTACTCCCCCGACCTCTTGATCTACCACATCCACGCCCAGCCCGACATGGACCTGATCAGCCTCTGCAGCACCCTCATCCGCAAGGAGGAGGTCCCCGAGGCGCACAAGCGGATCCTGATGGACGTGGCCCTGACGGCGGCCGCCGGGAAGGAGGAGCGGCTATCACAGTTATGGCACAAGCAACGCTACTACCTCCTGTCCCCCTACATGCGGGGAACGTGGAACGACGAGCTGAAGGCGAAGTGGGGGCCCTGGTGGGCGCGGGAGGACGCCCCCCGCGCCCGGAAGCAGATGGAGGAGTACGCCGAGAGGCTCCGCAAGGAGGCCCTGGAGTGGTACGGGTGCAGGGCCCTCTTCCCGGAGTTCTGGAAGTGGCAGGAGATGCTCGCCGCCTTCCTAGAGGAGGAGAGGCGAAAAGAAAAAAGCGCCAGGAGGAGGTAGGGGCGCTATACTCCTAGCGTGAGCGGTGGGCTGAACCGCCCGATACGGTCCCCAAGGGGCGTGGGGTACCTCTCCCCGTGGGGGGTGGCCTCCGCCCCGCATTTCCGGGGCGTGGGCGGCGTGTTCAAAAACGAACCCCCCCAATTTCTCCCTGAGAGCTTGGTGAGAACTCCCATCCTCCGCTCCTGGAGCGGGGTGGGAGAGCCCACCTCCCGTGGCGGGATGGGAGAACCCACCCCCTCCTGGAGGTGGACGTTCAAAAACGAACCCCCCCAATTTCTCCCTGAGAGATTGGTGAGAACTCCCATCCTCCGCTCCTGGAGCGGGGTGGGAGAGCCCACCTCCCGTGGCGGGATGGGAGAACCCACCCCCTCCTGGAGGTGGACGTTCAAAAACGAACCCCCCCAATTTCTCCCTGAGAGATTGGTGAGAACTCCCATCCTCCGCTCCTGGAGCGGGGTGGGAGAGCCCACCTCCTCCTGGGGGTGGGGTGAACCCGCTAGTGTCAAAAACGAACCCCCCCAATTTTGTCGTGAGAAGAAGATGAGAAACCAAGCCCCACCCTCTCACAAAATCCCCCGCTCTCTTCTTGCACTCCTTCTAACTACCTCCTACCCCACTTCCCGGGGTGCCCCCTTGCGTTTTTCGGGCGAAGCTCACCCCGCCCCCTTTCTCCCCATCGTTTTTGCTACCCTCCACCCCTCGAGGCCTACATAAACGCACCCCTATCGCCCTAGACCCCCCTCACAAAACCCACCCCCCGGAGTGATCCGGGGGTTTTGTTTTGCCCCGGTTTGGCCCTGGGGGTCTACCGGGTCGGTTCAGGACTAACGGGGTAGGTGCTAGGGGAGGACCAGGTGCGTCCTGGGGCCAGGCTAGCGAGTCTGGAGGTCCCGCTCTGAAGGGGGAAGCGCGGTTAGGCCTCGAGGGCACCCGCTCCGGTCCCTAGGTCCAGGACTAACGGGAGAGGAGGGCCAACACACCCCGGCTCCCCCTACCGGGCTAGGTGGGGGAAGCGCTACAGGCCCTCGAGGCCCCATGCGGGCCAGGTTCCACCTACCCCTCCTGATGGGTGAGGGGGAAGGGGGTCTGACCCCTACCGAGCCCCGCTCTCCCTGGGCTCGAGGACCCACACGGCCCCGGGTCCACCTACCCCTCCTGACGGGGAGAGGGGGTTCGGAAGGAAGGGTGAAGAGGAAGGGGGCGAGGAGAGGGGGAGGGCATCTAACCTCCCCTCTCCCTTTTTCCGTACCTGGACAACCCTGGCCGGGCGAGCGGCGGGTGGGTTTTCGCAGGGCGGGCTTGGCCTCGAGGGTGCGAAAACGAGGGGGTTGGAGGGCCAAACGCACGCGAATCCGTGGGGCGGTAGGGGGTGGAAGGTGAGCTTCGCCCGAAAGCGGCGGGAGGAGGGCGGGGTAGACAGGGGAGGGGATCGGGGTAGCACATGGAATAGTTCCAAGAAAGAGGGGACTGAGGAGTTCATGGAGGGTGCGGGGGGTTGGTGGCTGAAGGAACAGCTTCCTCGGGTACGATGGGTGTGGGAGCCTGGAGGCTTTTGTCCTGATGCGGAACCCCTCGCCCGGGCCCAGCAGGGCCAGGGGTTCTAGCGGAGGCGGCGCAGGTGTCTTAGTTACATAATGAGGGTTGAGGTGAGTTTGTAGCTAAGACACCTCCCATCCCCCTCCGCCCCTGCCCCCCGGCCGCCCTCGAGGGGCCCCGCCTCAGCGCACCCTTAAGGTGAAGGGCTTCGCCACCACCCCTTCGTACCCGGAGGCGGTGGCCTCGAGGCGGGCCGGGTAGTCGCCCGGGGTCCAGTTCGGCCCGACCCAGAGGGGCACCTCGGCCTCCCGCCCCTCGCCGCCCCCCATCCCAAGGGTGGTGTAGCCCAAGACCAAGCGCCCCTCGGGGGTTTCCGTGAGGGCGTTGAGGTAGACGCGGTGTTCGGCTTCCTCCTCCTGCTCCTGGCCGTGGACCGGGTGATTTGGGCCTGGGCGCGGCGCAAGGCGGAGGAACTGGAGGCCAAGCGGGAGGCGGGGGAAAGCCCGGAAGCCGAAGAAGCCCCCCTCGCGGAGGTGCCGGAGGCGGTGCTCCACCTGGGGGAGGCTCCCAGGCTGGTGGTCGGGGGCAAGGAGGTGCCCCTGAAGCCGGGGCCGGCGCACCTGGTCCTGGCGGAGGCGGGGCGGTACCTGAGCCCCGGGTCGCGGGTGGTGGTGAAGGGAGCCCCCCGGGACGAGGCCCTGGTCACCGCCGCCGCGGTCCTCGGGGTGCTGGGAGCGGTGGTGGCGCTCGAGGACTAGCGCCCCCTTGGTCCGGAGGGGAAGGCGGGAGGGAAGGGGCGCCTTAGGCCTCCGTCCCCTACGCGTTTGACCTCCCTGAGGCAGACGGCCTCCTGGAACCAAAGGTGCGGGCTGAGGGCGGTCTGGCGCGCCCTCGCCCGGGCGGGCCTGGCCTGGGAGGAGCCGGGCGGCTTCTGGCGCTTGGCGCCGACGAGGGAAGCCTCGAGGAGCCCAGAGCGGGCCCACGGGGGGAAGGCCCCCCGCCGCCCCTAGAGGAAGAGCGTGGTCTTGGAGGCCACCCGCTCCCCCGTGTACCCCTCCAGCCGGATGTCCTGGATGGTCTTCCGGTCGTTCAGGGCCCGGGCCAGAGCCCGCTTCTTGTGGAGGTCGGGGTAGCGGTCCATGAAGGCCTCGAGGCGCTCCGGGTCCCGCATGAGCCGGCTGAAGTAGCCCTTGTCGATCATCAGGAAGCGGGCGATGTCGTTCTGGGTGATGGCCCGCGTGGCCAAAAGCTCCCGGATCAGGTCGTGCCAAAAGTACTCGCCCATATAAGCATTTTACGCCGGGAGCGTGGGATTTTTGTGGGATAGGGGCTCCGAACCCGCTTCCCCTTACCCCCCTCGAGGCCCACCCCAACAGCCCCCGGGCGCGGGGAAGATGAGAGGCACCCTCTCTCCTCCCCCGTAGAATGTGGGGGAGATGGCGAGGAAAGAAGCGCTCCTAAAGGCCCTCCTCACCCTGGTCCTGGCGGGCCTCCTCCCCGCCTGCAACACGCTCACCCTCGGCCCCAAGCCCAACCCCGTGGCCCTCTCCGCCTCCCCCGAGGCCGTGGCCTACGCGGACGCGGGGGGCGCCTACACCCTGACCCTCACCCTGCAGGACACCGTCAAGCCGGTGGAGGTGAGCCTGGCCCTGGCCGACCCCTGCGCCAAGGGCACCGCCTACTGCCCGGGCTGGGACGCGAGCCGCTACCCCGGGGTCACCCACCCCACGGGGACCTACACCCTGGACAGCGCTAACCCCAGGGTGGACCTCACCTTCCAGGTGGACGCCACGGCCCTCCCCCAAGGGCCCTTCAAGTACGAGATCCAGGTGAAGGACGCCGAGGGGGACGCGTGGACGGTCCCCTTCTACCTGAAGATCCGGGACCCCCGGGGGCGTAGCGCCATAGAAGCCCTCGCCGACTGGCGGGCGCGGGCGGGGCTTCCTGGGGTCAAGGAGGACCCCGAGTGGGGGTGGAGGCTCTGGCTTCAAGGCAGGTACGCCGTGTACAACTACCCCAATGTCCCGGTCCACGACGAGGACCCCTCCCACCCCTTCTACACCCCGGAAGGAAGGGAGGCTGCCAGAACCTCCGGTTTGTGGACAGGCGCCGGCCCTTACGTGGGCCTCGAGTCTGTGCCCCTGGAAGAAACGGGCGTTAACGGTTTCATCACCCTGCCTTTTCACAGAATCGGCTTTGAACGACCCTTCCCCATGACGGGCAGCTTCGGGGTATACCGGGAGGTGCGCTCGGGCGCCCTCTGGAGTAGCGGGGGCTTCCGGGTTAGTTACCCCGAGGGAAGCACCACAAGCGAAGCCATCCCCTTCCCCACCCCTGGGATGAAGGTCCCCCTAAACCTGATGTACGGCAACGAGTGGCCGAGCCCCATTCTCACGTGCAACCAACCCGACATGGCCCCCAAGCGCCCCTACCTGACGGAAGCGGGCCTAACCTGGGGCACGCCGGAAGGCGCTATGCCCGCGAATAGCCCTAGGGGCTTTCCCATCACCCTCAGCAACGTGTTCCCCTGGAAGGGCGCCGAGGTGGTGGAGGCCCGCGTCACCCGGGTTGCCGACGGGCGGACCAACCCTGTGTGCGCTTACGGGAGCATGCAGTACTGGCATGCCGACCAAACACAACGCGATTTAGGCACATTCGTCCTTAAAGCAAGCGGAACGTTTGTAATCATCCCCCATGAACCGCTGGAGTACGGGGCGGAGTACGAGGTTTACGTCAAGGCGCGGTCTGAGGAAGGGGTAGAAAAGGAGTGGACCTGGCGCTTCCAGGTGGACGAGCAAAGCCAGATGGTGCCCCTCCGGCTTCCCCCGAGCCCCCTGGACGGGGGGATGGAGTACCGCTAGAAGCGGGGCTGGGGAGAGGGCCGGGGGGATACCTCCCGGCCCCTCCCTTTTTCTTCTCCTTTCCAGGGGAGAGTGCCGCAGTACTGATCCTGGCAAGCTCCCTTCGCGGGAGCAAAAAGGATCTCCCGTAGGCACCTACCCTGGCTCAAGCTAAAGCGGGAATTCCTCCTGCACCCAGCTACCGACTTGTCCCAAGGCTGCGCTCCGAGGTCCAGGGGTGCCAGCCTTGGTGGGGTGGGTCGTCGAGGCGGAAGGGGGATGGGGGAGGTAGAGGAGAGGGTCTTGCTTACATACGCAGGTTTACCGCGACTTTGTAGCTAAGAGAGCCACCCCACCCCTTCCACCGTTGCCCCCGCCCGGCCTCGAGGCGAACCCTCCCCCCTTGCGTCAGGACACCCGAGGTAGGGGAAATTCCCTCAGGCAAGACCCCTTTTCCGCCCGAGCAGTCCTGGTAGCCACGAGGGAGTGCAAGCTGCGCCCGGCCCCACGCTTCTCGCCAAGGGAAGAGGCGCCGGCCCGCGGCCCAGGGGTGGCCCCCCGGTGAGGGACAAAACCCTTCCTGCCGCGAAATGAAAGCCCCTGGGGCCTCCCGAGCCCAGACACCGCCTCCACCTCCGCCTTGGGGGCCAGCTCCAGAAGGGCCCGCGCCCTTTGCCCCTGGGTGCAGGTGGCGAGGAGCTTCATTCGCGAAAGCTCTCTTTCGCGAACAACCAATCGGTTGCCATCCTCGAGGGGCGGTTTGGGAGCGGTAGAGAACCGCCCCCTACCACGAAAACGGGCCCCGGGGGTTTGCCCCCGGGGGTGGAGCCGTCGAGCGGTTTGACCCTACCCATCGAGGCCGGCAAAAACCCCGGGGTTTTCCCCGGGGGGTGAATTCGAGGACCCCTTCCTATCGCCGCCCGGCTCGCTTGTAGGCCGCCATCACCCGGTAAACCTGGTTGCGCCTCGGGAAGGGAGAGGTGGTGATGCTCATCAGGCCAAAACCCAGGAGGGCCGCGGCCATCAGGGCCTCGAGGCCCGAGGCCGCCTGGTGATACGGGAGAAGGGATGAGAAGAAGTACCGGAACAGGCTCGGTTGGCTTGGTCAAAAAGTTGGCTTGGTCAAAAAGAACAATGAGGGAGTGCCTGCTCAGCAAACTACTTCTTATTTGCCTGCTTCCATTCATTGACAAAAAGCTCAACAAGGTCGTCAACAGCAGAGGTGATGCGGTCAAAAAGCTTGCTTATTTCAAAGGGACCAAAGATACCTCCTAGTTGATGATAGCTCCATGTAATTGCTGGGAAGCTGTGTGATGTCCAATCTAATGTAGAAACCTGTGTCAAGTAAGCGTGGTCGTGTCAAGAGTTATGTGTAAGAGTCTGTGTACGGGGGGCATACCGCTCCTGAAGCATCTTCTC
>NZ_JAKTNS010000062.1:0-6764 GCF_022760915.1 Thermus thalpophilus
GGAGTGGTTCCCCCATTCTTATGCCTCCCGTCTCACATGTGTAGGGCCGGGTACAGCTTAAAAGACCCGCACCGCCACCCCCGCCGCCTCCAAAGCCGCCCGCACCGCCTGGGCCACCTGGGGGGCGTTGGGGTTATCCCCATGGATGCAAAGGGTGTCCGCCCGCACCGCCACCTCTCCTCCGTCCAGGGCCTCCACCTTCCCTTCCAGGACCATGCGCACCGCCCGCCGGGCCGCCTCCCTTGGGTCGGTGATCCAGGAGCCCGGAAGGGAGCGGGGGGCAAGCTGACCGTTCTTGAGATAGGCCCGCTCGGGGAAGGCCTCGAGGACCACCCTAAGCCCGGTGCGCCTGGCCTCCTCCTCGTAGACCGTCCCGGGGAGGACCACGAGGGGCACCTCCGGGTCAAAGGCCCGCACCGCCTCGGCGATGGCCCGGGCCGTCTCCCGGTCCCGGCAGGCCTTGAGGTAAAGGGCCCCGTGGGGCTTCACGTGGTGGAGGGGAAGCCCCTCCGCCTTCAGGAAGGCGTAAAGGGCCCCGATCTGGTAGAGCACGTCGGCGTAGACCTCCTCCGGGCCCAAGGCCATCTCCCGCCGGCCAAACCCCACCAGGTCGGGGAAGCCGGGGTGGGCCCCCACCGCCACCCCATGGGCCTTGGCCAGGGCCACCGCCTCCCGCATGCGCAAAGGGCTTCCCCCGTGGAAGCCGCAGGCCAGGTTCACCGAGGTCACCAAGGGGAAAAGCTCCCGGTCGTGCCCGTAGGTATAGACCCCGTAGGACTCCCCCACGTCCGCGTTCAGGTCCACCCAACGCCCCATACCCCTAGGGTATCAAGGGGGGTAGCCGAGCGCCCCTAAGACCGCCTTCACCCGCTCCGCCCAAAGCTCCTCCCGGGAATACACCACCTGGACCCGCTCGTGGACATTCCGGTCCACGGGCGCCAGGGCCAAGAGGGCGTGGAAGGGTTGGAGAAGGGCCAGGGGAAGACCGCCCCCGGCGTAGAGGAGGAGGTCGGACCTCAGGGCCAGGGCCTCCACCTCCTCCCGCCTCAAGGCCACGTGTCCCCGGGCCCTTTGCGGCAGGCGGGCGAGGAAGGCGTCCCCTTCGGCGAAGCTCGGCGCCGCCACGGAAACCTGAGCCAAGGGGCGGAGGAAGGGGGCCAAGGAGGGGCGCAAGGGGCCAAGCCAAAGCGCCTTAGCCCCAGGAAAGTGGGCGGCTAGGAAGCGCTCCAAGGCCACCCCCTCCGTGTACTGGCCCACGGGTCCCCCCACCCCCACGGCCACCAGGTCCACCAGGCCCGCCATCTCCGCCTCCGCCTCCAGGCGCATCCCCTCCGGGGGAGGAAGGCCCTCCGCCAGGACCATCCCGGCAAGCCCCAGGGGCACAAGGCAGGGGAGGAGGGCCCAGGTGTTCTCCGCCTCCACGGGGTAGGGGAAAAGGGGCAGGCGCAAGGACGCCACCTCCGCCACCAACGGGTCAAAGAAGGCGGCATTCCCCCGGTGGAGGAAGGGCAAGGGGCGGGTCTTGTGGTAAGGGGGCCACACGGGCCACCTCCTAGGCGGGGCGCAGGTCGGCGTACTTGAGGGAAAGGCGCTTAAGCCCCACCCCCTCAAAGTGCACCGTCACCTCGTCCCCCGAGGCCGCCACCACCGTGCCCGGGCCGAAGCGGGGGTGGACCACCTTCTCCCCCCCCTTGAAGGCCCCGGGCTTGGGCCGGTGCGGCGGGGGGACGGGCCTTGGGCTTCGGTAGGGGTCGTACTCCTGGTAGAGCCCCTCTTCCACCTCCTCCAGGAAGCGGCTTGGCCGGGTGGCCTCCAGGCGGCCGTAGACCTCCCGCTCCTCGGCGTAGGAGAGGTAAAGCCTTTCCTGGGCCCGGGTCACCCCCACGTAGAAGAGGCGGCGCTCCTCCTCCAGGGCCTCGAGGGTGCTCAAGGAGTTCCGGTGGGGCAGAAGCCCCTCCTCCACCCCCACCAGGAACACCACGGGGAACTCCAGACCCTTGGCGTTGTGGAGCGTCATGAGGGAAACCTTCCCCTCCGCCCCCGCCGGCTCCTCCGCCCGGGCGGTGAGGGCCACCTTATCCAGGAAGTCCAGGAGGCTTTCCGCCTCCTTGGCCGCCCGCAGGAGCTCCTCCACGTTCTCCAGGCGGTCCTCGTGGTCCTCGGGGTAGGCCTCCCTGAGGTAGGCGGGGTAGTCGGTGGCCTGAAGGAGATGGCGGAAAAAGGCCTCCGCGGGGCCAAAGGCCAGGTCCATGAGCTCTTCCATCAAGGCCACGAAGTGGCGCACGGGCTCGGGGCGGGGTAGAAGCTCCGCCCGCTTCAGGGCCTCAAAGAGGGGAAGGCCCTTCTCCTGGGCCAGGCGGGCCACCTTCTCCACCGTGGCCGGGCCGATGCCCCGGGGCGGGGTGTTCAGGATGCGCTTCAGGCTCACGCTGTCCAGGGGGTTCAGGGCCAGGCGGGCGTAGGCCAGGAGGTCCTTCACCTCCGCCCGCTCAAAGAAGCCCACCCCGCCCACCACCCGCGCCCCAACGCCCCGGCCCGCCAAAGCCTGCTCCAGGAGGCGGCTTTGGGCGTTGGTGCGGTAAAGGACGGCGATGCGGTCAAAAGGGGGCCCCAGGCGCAGGATCTCCTCCGCCACGAAGCGGGCCTCCTCCCGGGCGTCCTTGGCCCGGAAAAGCCGCACGGGCTCCCCACCCCGCTTCACCGGGCGCAGGGTCTTTTCCAGGCGCAGGGCGTTTTTGACGATCACAGCGTTGGCGAAGCGCAAGATGGCCTCGGTGGAGCGGTAGTTCTCCTCCAGGCGGTAGACCTTGGCCCCGGGGAAGTCTGCCGTGAACTGGAGGATGTTCTTGATGTCCGCCGCCCGGAAGGAGTAGATGCCCTGGTCCGGGTCCCCCACGGCCATGAGGTTGGCCTCCTCCCCGGCCAGGAGCTTGGTGAAGCGGTACTGCACGGGGTTTGTGTCCTGGTACTCGTCCACGTGGATGAAGCGGGCCCGCTTGCGCACCCGGGCGAGCACCTCCTGGTCCTCCTCCAAAAGCCTCAGGGCGTAAAGGAGGATGTCCCCGAAGTCCAAGGCCCCTTGGGCCTTTAGGGCCTCCTGGTAGCGGAAAAGGACGTCCAAAAGCCTCCTCCGGGAAAGTCCGGCGTAGTACTCGGGAAGCTCCGCCAAGAGGGCCTCGGGCGGCTCTCCTCGGTTTTTGGCCCGGTCCAAGAGGGCCTTGATGGGCCCCGGCTTGGCGGAAAGGCCGAGCTCCTTCAGGACCTCCTTGAGGAGGGCGGTCTGGTCGTCCTCGTCGTAGACCACGAAGCCCGGCTTCAGGCCCACCCGCTCCCCGTACACGCGGAGGATGCGCAAGGCGGCGGCGTGGAAGGTGGAAACCCAGACCTCCCCCGCCCCCCTCACCATGCCCTTGAGCCGCTCCCGCATCTCCTCCGCCGCCTTGTTGGTGAAGGTGACCGCCAGGATCTCCGTGGGGTAGACGCCCCGGTGGGCGATGAGGTAGGCCACCCGGTGGACCACGGTGCGGGTCTTGCCGCTCCCAGCCCCCGCCACCACCAAGGCGGGGCCTTGGAAGTGGAGGACCGCCTGGCGCTGGGCCTCGTTCAAGGAGGAGAGGAGGGCCTCGTCCACGGGGTGGAGTCTACCACGGGGTAGACTCTAGGACATGGAGCTTCGTCCCACGCAGGAGGGCTTCTTGGGCGAACTCGCCCGGGACTTCACCTTCGCCACCCTGGCTCGGCTTTCGGCGGGGTTTGGCGAGCGCCTGAAGGAGGAGGGCGTGGAGCGGGTGGTGGTGGGCCACGACGCCCGCTTCCTGGCCCGGGAGATGGCGGAGGAGGCGGCGGGGGTGCTTTCCGCCTTGGGCCTGGAGACCTTCCTCCTTCCCGGGCCTTCTCCCCTGCCCCTTTTCGGCTTCGCCTTGGAGAGGCAGGAGGCGGCGGGGCTTTACCTCACCGCTGGGCGCAGGCCCGCCCGCTTCCAGGGGGTCAAGCTCCGCCTGGGGCCCGGAAAACCCCTTCCCGGGGAGGCGGTGCCCTTCCTAACCCCCCCGGAGGCCCGGAGGCGCTTCGCCCCCCTGGAGGTCAAGAAGGCCTATATGGAGCACCTGGCACAGAGCGCCGGAGAGGTGCCCAAGAAAAAGGGCGTGGTCTACCTGGACGCCATGGGGGGAGCGGGGGGCGGGGTCTTGCCCGGGGTGTGGAGGCTCCTTGGCCTCGAGGCGGAACTCCGGGAACTCCACCCCCTCCCCCACCCCCTCTTCTACGGGGTGGACCCAGACCCAAAGCCGGAACACCTAAAAACCCTCCAGGTCCTCCTCAAGGCCCAAGAGCCCCCCACCCTGGGCCTGGCCCTGGACGGGGACGCCTGCCGCCTAAGGGTCTACCTCCCCGGCGGGGAGCCCTTGGGGGACGAGGCCACCCTGGGGCACCTGAAGGAAGTTCTGGGCGGTAAGGCGGTGGAAGGGGACGGGGAAGGGGGCTTCCGCTTCCCCTGGCACCTTAAGGAACCCGACCCCTTCCTCGCCGCCCTCCTCCTCCTGGGGGCCCTCCTATGAAGGAGATCCTGCCCGGGGTCTTCCTCCTGCCCGTGCCCATCCCCTACCCCTTGAAGGCGGTGAACCTCTACCTCCTCCGGGGGGACGGGGAGGTGGCCCTTCTGGACACCGCCTTGGACACCCGCACCGCCCGGGGAAGCCTGGAGCTTTATTTGGCGGAGCTCGGCCTTTGCTTCCAGGACATCAAGACGGTGCTCCTCACCCACCACCACCCCGACCACTATGGGCTTTCCGGTTTCTTTGAAGGGCTTGGGGCCCGGGTCTTCCTCCACGAGGAGGAGCTCGGCCGGGGCCACCGCTTCTGGCTCGTCCCGGAGGCCTTTGAGGAAGCCTCCTGGCGGCTTTTCCGGGAGCACGGCACCCCCGAGGAGGCCCTTCTGGGCATCCGGGAAACCATGGCCAAAACCCGCGAGAGGGTCCACCCGCCGCAAAACCCCGTGCCCCTTAGGGACAGGGAGGTCCTGGAGGTGGGGGGGAGAAGGCTTCGGGTCCTCTGGACCCCGGGCCACGCCGACGGGCACGTGGCCTTTTACCTGGAGGAAGAGGGGGTGCTTTTGGCGGGGGACGCCCTTTTGGACCACGTCTCCCCCAACGTGGGCCTTTGGGCCTACACCCGGGAAAACCCCCTAAAGGACTTCCTGGACTCCCTCAAGCGCCTGGCCGAACTCCCCGCCCAGGTGGCCCACACGGGGCACTTCGGCCCCATCCGGGACGTTCGGAAGCGGGCCAAGGAGCTTCTCGCCCACCACGAGGAGCGTCTGCAAAGCCTCCTGGCCCACCTGGAAGGCCCCAAGAACGCTTGGGAGCTTTCCCTGCTCCTCTTCCCCCAGGATTTGGACGCCGCCGGGCGCCGCTTCGCCTTCGCCGAAACCCTGGCCCACCTGGAGTACCTGCGGGCGGAGGGCCTGGTGGGCCGGGAAGGCCCCCCCTACCGCTACTTCCGGGTCTAGGGCCCCTTGCCCGGATGGGGAACGGGGGGTAAACTTTGACCCGGTTCAAGGAGGTGCCATGCATCCTTGGTACGCACACTACGATCCTGGGGTCCCCAAGGAGGCCCCCGCGCCCCGGCTTTTGACCGAGGCCCTGCGGGAAAACGCCCGCCGCTACCCAGACAAGGTGGCCTTGGCGTTCCTGGGGCGAAGTATTTCCTACGCCGCCTTGTGGCGGGAGGTGGAGGCCTTCGCCAAGGGCCTGCAGGAGGCGGGGGTGAAGCCGGGGGACCGGGTGGCCATCATGCTCCCCAACTCCCCCCAGTTCGTGGTGGCCTTCTTCGGCGCCCTCCTGGCGGGGGGCGTGGCGGTGAACACCAACCCCATGTACACCCCCCGGGAGCTCAGGCACCAGCTTCAGGACTCCGGGGCCAAGGCCTTGGTCATCCTGGACCAGCTCCTTCCCCGCTACCAAGAGGTGAAGGAAGAAGTTCCCGTGCGCATCCTGGTGCGCACGGGCATCCAGGACTACCTCCCTTTTCCCAAGAACCTCCTCTACCCCCTCCTGCTCAAGCGCAAGGGGCAGTGGCCCAAAACCCTCGAGGGCATCCCCTGGCGGCGCTTCCTCAAGTCCGGCACCCCCAACCCCGTGCCCCTTAACCTGGACGACCTGGCCCTTTTGCAGTACACCGGGGGCACCACCGGGGTGGCCAAGGGGGCCATGCTCACCCACCGGAACCTCTCCGCCAACGCCCTGCAGGTGCGCTCCTGGATCCCCGACTTCCGGGAAGGGGAGGAGGTGGTCTTGGGGGCCATCCCCTTCTTCCACGTCTACGGCATGACCGTGGCCATGAACCTGGCCCTCCTGGGGGCGGCCAAGCTGGTCCTCCTCCCCCGCCCCGAGATCGGGCCCATCGTGGAGGCCATTGAGAAGCACCAGGTAAGCCTTTTCCCGGGGGTGCCCACCTTGTACGTGGCCTTCAACAACTTCCCCGGGATTGAGAAGCGGAACTTAAGAAGCGTCCGGGCCTGCATCTCCGGCTCCGCCCCCTTGCCCCTCGAGGTGGCGGAGCGCTTCATGGCCCTCACCGGGGCCAAGCTGGTGGAGGGCTACGGCCTCACCGAGGCCAGCCCCGTGACCCACTGCAACCCCCTCCACGGCCCGAGAAAGCTCGGGAGCGTGGGCCTCCCCTTCCCGGGGGTGGAGGCGAAGGTGGTGGACGCGGAGGGGCGGGAGGTGCCCCCGGGCGAGGTGGGCGAGCTCATCGTCAAGGGCCCC
>NZ_JAKTNS010000063.1:0-6535 GCF_022760915.1 Thermus thalpophilus
GAGAAGATGCTTCAGGAGCGGTATGCCCCCCGTACACAGACTCTTACACATAACTCTTGACACGACCCTACCCGATGTAGAGGATACCCTCGTTCTGGCGATTTCGAGCCTAGGACGCGTAGTGGTGTTTCCACTTGAGGAGCAAAACTCTAGGCCCCAGAGTGCCTTAGAGATAGCAGAAAGGCACACGATCGGTTACGATTTGGGTGAGCTCGGAGGTATCATTGGCCATCCCTACAACCACCTGCTGTACGTCACACAACCAATTCAAGGAACTATAATTGCCCTAGATCCGCAGGAATCTAGAAGCTATGCATTTGATCCCCCGGTTGTGAGGGGCTTGCCCTCTCCGACTTGCGTGCGCTTCACCCCAGATGGGGAAAAGATGCTAGTTTGCTCTCCCACAAATGGGGTCGTCTGGGAAGTAACAGGCTTCTCTTCATGACAAGCGTCCTCTAATGCTTGTGGCCCCGCTCCTTGCTCTGGAAGCCTTCCGCCTCTTCGGGGCGGGGTTCTTCTACTTCGCCCACGCCGCCCTCACCGCTCTTGGGGCCTTGAGCCCCCTAGAGGCGAGCTCAGCCCTGGCCTTCCGCCTCCTGGCCGAGCCCCTCTTCGCCCTCTACGGGGGGCATCTGGCCGACCGGTGGCCTAGGGGAAGGCTCCTCCTCCTGGCCGCCTTGGGCCAGGGAGGGCTCACCCTGGCCCTCCTCCCCCTCCTCAGCGCCCCCTCTCCCCTCCCCCTCTACTTCTTGGGCTTCCTCTTCGCCTTCCTGGAGGCCCTGCGGATGGTGGCCGCCGGGGCCCTCCTCGCCGACCTCCTCCCCAAGGAGGCCCTGGCTCGGGCCCGGGGGCAGCTGGGGGCCTTCTATGCCGCTGCCGACGCCCTTTCCGATCTGGCCGCAGGTCTCCTCTTCACCCGAAGCCGCCCCTGGACCGTCGGCCTGGGAAGCGGGCTCCTCTTCCTCGCGGCCGGGCTCTACCGCGCCCTTCCCCTGCCCCCAAGATCCTCGGTGAGACCAGAGGGGGGAAGCCTCTTGGGCTTGCGCTTCCTTTGGGAAAGCCCCTCTCTCCGTCCTCTCCTGCTCCAGGAGGCCCTCCTGGGCCTGGCCTACGCCTTCTTCGCCGGCCTCCTGCCCTTTGTGGTTCTGCGGGGCCTGGGGGAGGCCTCCTGGGTCCTGGGCCTCCTGGGCGCAGTCCAGAGCCTCGGGGGGGCCTTGGGAGGGCTCCTGGTAGGGGCGGTCCTGGGGCGGTTAGGAGAAGGAGGTACCCTGAGGCTCGCCCTGGGCCTCGCGGGGCTAGGCCTCCTGGGGACCGCCCTACTTCCCCCCTGGCCCCTCCTCGCGGGTTTGACCTTTCTCCTGGGGGCTGGGGGCGCCCTCTTCGGCGCGGTGGCCGGGGCGGTGCGCCTGAGCCAGGCCCCCCCGGAGCTTCGGGGCCGGGTGGCGGGAGGCTTTCTCTTCCTGAGCGGAGCCCTGGCCCCCTTAGGCCCCCTCTTAGGCGGGGCCCTGGCGGGGGTGGCCCTCCCCCTTCCCTTCCTCCTGGCCGGAGGGCTCCTCCTCGCCCTCGCCCCCTGGGCGGGAAGGGGGTGGCGGTGAGGGGCCGGTACCTCCTGGCCGAGTCCCTAGGCGTCTTCGGGGGGAGCCTGGCCTTCACGGGCCTTGGGCTCCTCCTGGGCCTTGAAGGAACGACCTGGACCCTGGCCCTCTTGGCCGCTCTCCCCTACCTCACTCTGCCCCTGGACCTCCTCGCCGGCCTCCTCCTGGACCGGTTGGACCGCAGGACCCTCCTCCTCGCTGGGGTCTGGCTTAGGGCCGGGATCCTGGGCCTCCTCGCCCTCCTTCCCAAAGAACCCCTCTTCCTCCTCCCCCTGGCCTTCCTCTTCCAAGCCGTCTTGGCCCTGGACCTCCCCGCCTGGCATGCCCTCCTGGTCCGCCTGGCCCAGGGCAGGCTAGAGCGGGAAGGGGGGAGGCTTCAAGCGGCCCAGCTCCTCGGGGACGGCCTGGGGGACCTCCTGGCCCCTCCCCTCCTGCTCCTGGCCAAGCCCCTACCCTTCGCCCTGGGAGGCCTCCTCCTCGCGGGGGAGGGCCTTCTCCTCCGGGACCTCCCCGCCTACCCGCCCCCACGGGCGGCGAAGGGGGAGGGTCTTACCTTGAGGGCCCTTCTCGCGGGGCTCGCCTTCCTCCTCGAGGACAGGCGGCTCCTTCCCCTTACCCTCTACGCCCTGGCCCTGAGCTTCCTCTCCGGGCTAGCTCTGGCCCTCCTGCCCCTCCTGGCCCTGGCCCAGGAGACGCCCCCTGCCCTCTACGGCCTCTACCCCTTGGGCCTCTCCCTGGGGGGCTTCCTGGGAAGCCTCGCGGCGGGGAGGGTAGGGCCTTGCCTGGGGATTTGGGGCGGGCACGGGCTGAGGGTCTTGGGGCTTGCCCTCCTCCTCCTGCCCTTTCCTTTCGGGCCTCTTGGCGCTTTCCTTGTGGGCGGGGGCGGTGCCTTAAGCGGGGTCCACCTACGGGCCTACCGGCAGCGCCTCGCGCCGGAGGCCCTCCTGGGCCGGGTGCAGGCGGGGGCGGTGGCCCTTCTCTCCCTGGGGAGCCTCCTCGGCACCCTCCTGGCGGGGGGCTTGGGAACCCTTGGCCCCCGGGTGCCCCTCCTTACCGCCCTCCTGGGCCTCCTTCTCCTCCTGCCCTTGGCCTTGGGGCCCCTGGGGTGCGGGCGGCTCCTCGCCTTGAGGGAGGGGAGGTCCCCGTGAGGTTTCCTTTGCATAACGCGCCTCTCTGGGCCGAGGCCCTGAGCGACGTCGGGGCCTCCATTGGCTTTAGTGCCCTCGCCCTGGAAGTAGCCCGCACGGGGGAGGCCTTATGGGTGGGCTTCTTCGCCGCCTTGGGGTACCTCACCCTGGGACCCCTCCTCTTCCTCAGTCCTTGGGTGGAGCGGCAGGGCCTGGCCCGGGCTCTCCTGGAGTTGCGCCTGGCCCGGGGCCTCCTGTTCCTCCCCCTTCCCTTCCTGCCGCGGGAAGCCGCCCTCCTGGTCTTCTACGCTTACCCCCTTATGGTCCTCACCGACCTGGCCATCGTGGCCTGGGAAGGCCTCCTGGTGCGGAGAGGCCGGGACAGGCTGGCGGAAAGGAGCGGCAAGCTCTATGCTGCCTGGGAGGTGGGGGGGCTGGTGGGGGTAGGCCTCGGCCCCGCCCTCTTCGCCCTCCATCCCGCCCTCCCTTACCTCCTTGCCGCCGGGATCCTCCTCCTGGCCTGGGCCCTTCTCCGCCCCGCCCTCACGGGGGAGAAGGGGGAGAGGGAGGAGGCGACGAGGCCCGAGGCCTTGGTGCAGTCCCTCCGTCGCCTCCTGGCCCATGCCCCCCTCAGGCCCTATCTCCTTCTTTCCCTCCTCTTTACCCTGGCCCACGCCCTCACCACCGCCCTTCTGGGCCTTCTGGCCCTCCGGGCGGGCACCCCGGAAGCCCTCTTCGGCCTGGTCTTCGCGCTGCAAAGCCTGGGGTACACCCTGGGAAGCTACTTTGCCGGGCGGGTCCCACCGGCCCTGGCCTTTAGGCTAGGCCCGCTAGGGGCAGCCCTCGGGGGGATGGGCTTTCTCCTGCCCTTTCCCCTCCTCCTCGCCGCCCCTCCCCTCTTAGGCCTGGCCGTGGCCCTCCTCAGCACCCACCTGCGGGCGGTGCGGGGCTGGCTCCTGCCCAAGGAGGGCCTGGCCCCAAGTTTCGCCGCCATCCGCGCCCTCCTCTACGGGGCCGGGGCCCTGGGGGGCCTGGGGGCGGGGGTCCTGGGCAAGGGGAATCCAACCCTGCCCCTCCTCCTAGGAACCTTGGGATTCCTGGTCCTTCTTCCCTTCGCCCTAGGACCCCTGCACCCTAGGCGACTGGAGGCCTTAAGGCAAGAAGAAGCAGAGTAGGAATCTTGGACAAGGAGAATCTACCCCTTCTCGTTTTTGGCCCGTTTCCGGCTAGCCTGTAGGCGTATGACGCTGGCCCTCCTCCTCTGGCTGGAAGCCTTCCGCCTCTTCGGGGCGGGGTTCTTCTACTTCGCCCACGCCGCCCTCACCGCTCTTGGGGCCTTGAGCCCCCTAGAGGCGAGCTCAGCCCTGGCCTTCCGCCTCCTGGCCGAGCCCCTCTTCGCCCTCTACGGGGGGCATCTGGCCGACCGGTGGCCCAGGGGAAGGCTCCTCCTCCTGGCCGGGGGGCTCCTCCTCGGCTTCGCCTCCTGGGCGGGAAGGGGGTGGCGGTGAAGGCAGGCTAGTACGGACACTTAAAGCCCCGGCCCCGGGGGCGGGCAGTGGGGGGCGAGGCATTGGGGAAGGACCCCAGAGCCCCCGAGTAGGGCGAGGAGAAGCCACAGGAGCCGCACACCTGAAGGCTACCCCGGCCCATGTAACCTCCGCGTAACGCCCTAGAGTCTTTATGAGAGCTTCCTGAGTTACGCGGGCGTTACCTTCCTCTTGCTACCCTGAGGCTAACCCGGAAGGGGGTGGAGGCGATGCTCAAGGACGTGCAGGAGGTCAAAGCCGTCGGCCGGACGCGGCGGGTCCACGTGAGGCCCTTCGCCTGGAATTCAAGAGTGCCCTTGGCGCTCCTGGTCGTTCTCTCTGGTCTTTTTGCGGGCTGCGGGCGGGGAGCGGCAACCGCAACGCCTTCCCAATCCCCCGATCAATCCGCTGCCTGGATGGAACTCGCCCCCGGAATCCGGTACCGGGAGGGGGAGGGGAGGGTTTCCCTGGATATAGCGCCACCTCTTTTGAGCGAGGAAAGCGTGCGGAAGTTCGCTGAATACGCCCAGGGAAGGATGGCCCAAGCCACCTCCGAGGAAAAGGCATTCTGGGAGGAACAGCTGCGCTTTGTGAAGGAGCAGCAGGCTCTTTGGTCCGACGAGGAGCTTGTGGTAAGCGTCCTGGAAAGGGCCTTCTTGGAGAGGATCCCTCTCCCCCTGAAGGAACCGCAACGCCAGGAACTTAGGGCGAAGCTGGGGGAAATTGTGGGGCAGATGAAACGGTACGGTCCGGAGAACCTCCCTGGGGGTGGAGACTTCCAGGGTTTGCCCCCGAAGCTCAAGACCTCTGATGGGGGAATGGTGGTGGGTCTGGATACTTTTCCCCTCCTGGTCCAGCACCTGGGCCCCCAGTCCCTTTTCCCGTCCTGTAGCTTGGCGGCCTCGGCCATGCCCACCACAGCCTCTCCTGGGGCTAAGGCCTACGCTTTCGCCAGCTGCTCTACGGGCAGCATCATCTGGGGCCAGGTGGAAACCCGGACCAGCGCCAAGGCGGCAAACGACTGGCCTCCACCCTGCTACGACTCGGGTTGGCCCACTTCCCAGTGCATGAGTGTGGCCTACGGAAGCACGGGGTGCTACAGCTCAGCCTGGGCGGGGTACTATTACCAGTGGACAGATCTTAGGCTTTACTCAAGCAGGCGTTCTTCGTCCAACTCCAGGTGTTTTTAAACGTGCAGGCGAGGCGGAGCCGGCACCTCGGCCCTGCACGGGCTAGGGAAAGGAGGTGAGGAAAGATGCGGTGGATTGTAAAGCCTTCCCGGGTGCAGCCCTTGGGTGACCCGGGTTGCGGTGGAAGGATGCCCGCGCCCTGCCCTCAAAGATAATAGGGCTAATGTAGCCAAGTCCTGGATGGCAGCAGGCTACCAGGTGCCAAGAAACTTCCTGCTGCCATCCACATCTTTAGCGAGGTCTGCATGCTCTGGCCGCTTTGGAGCGAGTTCCTGCTCTCTTGGGCCCGAACCCGGCGTTACTGGTTCAACACGCTGGCAAACCTGGGGGGGAGCCTCCTCTACTTCTACGCAATCCTTTTGGGCTTTAGCCGGCTTACCCCCGAGGAGGCCCGCTTCTTGGACCCAGGCCCCCTGCTTCTGGTCTTCACGGCCTTCAACCTCACCTTGTTCACCTTCCAGTCCATCGCCTACACGGTCCAGGGCGAGGCGCAACTGGGGACCCTGGAACACATGGCCCTGGCCCGGGGAGGCCTCCTGCGCCAGCTCCTCCTTCGGGCCCTGGTGCAAAGCCTATTCGGGGTTCTCTGGAGCCTTTTGGTCCTCCTACCCTTGGCCTTGGCCTTCGGCGTGACCCTAGGCCCCCTGGCCCGCTGGCCTTTGGGGTTCTTGCCCCTTTTCCTGGCCGCCTTGGGCTTCGGCCTCCTCATGGGGGCCACTGCCTTGTACTTCAAGCAGGTAGACGAGTTTTTCACCATCGTCCAGTTCCTCTTCCTGCCCTACTTCTTTTATCTGGTCCGGTTTGAGCCCTGGATGGCCCACCTGCCCTTCGCCCCCGGGGTGCACCTCCTGCGGCTTAGCCTCTCAGGGGCGGAGGCGCCTTGGGGCCTGTTGGGCCTGGCCCTCTTTCAAGGGCTCCTCCTCTTCGCCCTGGGGCTTTGGGCCATGGCCTACATGTACCGCCTGGTGCGCAGGCGGGGTATATTGGGGAGGTTCTAGGAGGTGTGATGCTCTGCTGGCAACTCTGGAGCGAGTTTCTCCTGGAGTGGAACCTGACCAGGCGCTACTGGTTTGACACCCTGGCGGGGCTTCTGGCCT
>NZ_JAKTNS010000064.1:0-6393 GCF_022760915.1 Thermus thalpophilus
GGTCCACGGGGCACCTCCTCGTGCTAAGGTGTGCCCCCCTATTAAACACGGACCCTTACACATAAATCCTTACACGACCCCCCCGGAAGCACGAACGCCACGAACAGGCGTTTTTCCCCAGTCCCCCGAGCCTTCACGCACGCCCTCGAGGGGATCGGCGAGGCGGTCTTAACCCCTCCCATCAGACGGAAGGGGAGCCAGTTTCTACATTCCCCCTCCATGCACGCGTCCCGCCCCGGGCGGTTCAGGTGGCTTGGGCGCCTAGCGATACTCCCGTATAACAAGCCCCGGGCTTGTTATACGAAAGGGGGGGTGCAGTATCACAAGAAGGCCATCGCCCGCTCCGGCCGCTTCAAGTTGGGGCCCTAGTGGGAGCCTCATCCCCCGCAGGCTTCTAGCCGCCTACGCAGGGTGAGGGATCGGTGGGGATGCGTCCTCTCCTCCGCTTCGCCGGAGCGGGCCCTCTGGCGCTCCAGGTAAGCCTCCACCTCCTCGAGGTGGCGCAACGTCCAGGCCAGCGCGGCGTGGACGTCGGCGAGGGCCAGGCCGGGGTAGGCCCCCGCTATCGCTTCAGGGGAGCGGCCTTGGCGGTGGAGTTCCAGGGGGTCCTCGAGGAAGACCCGCCTACCCTTCAGGTGGAGGTCGCCCGCCTCGTTCGTGGCCACGGGTACCCGCTCGCTGAGCGCCATGACGGGGCTCCCCCCGGTCCTAGGGGGCGGGGATGAGGTTGAAGGCCTTGAGGCGCAGGGTGAGTTCCCCTTGCCGGAGCTGGTAGCCCACCTTGTCCCCCGTTAGGTTGATCCGGGCCCCGATGCGGAAATTCCCGCTCCTGATCAGGTCGTAAACCTGGGTCCCCGGGGTCACGTCCAGGGTCAGGTCAAGCGTTCCCGCCTCGGAGGGGTTCAGGTTGACGCTCCTTTGGGCCACGAGGAAATCCCCGCCGCTACCGTCGTACAGGTTGCCGTCGCTTGCGGGGGCCATGCGGACCTCGAGGGTCACCCCGGCGGGAAGGGTCCCCGTGTTGGTCAGGTCGGCGGCGAAGACGATCCGGCCGTCCACCAGCGCCTCGGCGCCCGGGACCGAAAGGAGCTGGCCCTCGGGCGCCTCGGGAACCCGCAGGGAGGTTTGGGTGAGGTTCAGCTCGCCGGAGCGGTCCGCCTCCGGGACGAAGCTAAGCCAGTCCACTTCCAGCCGGGTCACGGTGTGGCCGCTGCAGGCGGCAAGCCCCAAACCCAGGGCTAAGAGCAAAAGGGCGCGCTTCACGTTCTTCCTCCTAAAAACCCACGGACAGGGCCAGGCCGTACACGGTGCCGCCCACCAGGGGCGCCTCGTGGGTGGTGAGGGCGAGGTCCAGGTTCACGCCCTCCAGGTCCAGCCCGGCGCCAAGGCCAAAGCGCAAGCCTCCTTCCACGCCCACCCCCAGGCGCAGGGCCAGGGGGCCGATCCCGTACTCCGCCCCCAGGTGGAAGGCGGGGGCGGTGGCCCCGAACTGGGCGTCGGCGGCGAGGAGCAAGGTACTCCCCTCCAGGGGCAAGCGGTAGGTGCCGTTCACCAGGAAGATGGGCGCTGAGAAATCGCTCCGCTTGGTGAGGGCTTGGCGGCCCGTTTCCACCCCGTCTTGCGCCGTCACCTCCACCCCCGACCACTCGCTAAAGCCGAGGAGGTTGCGGGCGCCAAGGCCCAAGGCCCAGGCCCCGCCGTCCACCGCCACGCCAAAGTCCGCCCGGAGGCCGTATCCTAGGCCGCTTCCCCCCAGGCCGAGGGTGCCCTCTAGGAAGCCGGGGTAGCTGAGGAAGTAGCGGGTTTGGTAGGAAACCCCGTTGGGATTGCCGTTGGCATCAAAGGTGGGCCGGGCGGAGGCCTGGGCTTCCACGTAACCCGTCCCGTAGAAGCCTTCGCCCCGCACGCCCACGTAGACCCTGCCCAGGCCGGGCACCTCGGGCAGGGGGGCGCTGAAGCCCAGGGCGAGGCTCAAGCCGCTGGCGAAGGCCCCTTGCCCCTCGAGGGCGCAAGGGCTCGGTTCGTTGGCCCCGCTGGGCTTGCACCCGTCCAGACTGCCCTGCGCCAAGGCGGAGGCGAGGGCGCCGTTGGGGGCCAGGCGCACGCCCTGGGTGCCGAAAAAGGGCCCAAAGGCGAGGTAGGTCCCGGGCCCCAGGTCCAGGTGGATGGGCAGGAAGGGCGATGGCACCAGGGCCTGGGGCTTTTCCGCTGGCTGGCCCACCTGGAACTCCGGCACGAGGCTACGGCCCTGGCCGTCCGTGATGGATAGGCCATGGGCGCTCACGCGGAACACCACCTCGTCGGGGCTGCGGGCCGGGTTGAGCAAAAAGCGGTCCAAGTGCGCGACCTGGTCGTAGAAGCTCAGGAGGTCAAACCCGTTGCGGAAGGCGTTGGGATCGGTGAAGTAGGCGAAGGGGCTCGTGTCGGTGAAGCTCGGTAGGAAGCGGAGTAGGCCAATGGGCACCGGGAATCCCTTGCGGCCGTAGGCGTCCGGGAAGGAGACGTAGGCGGGGTTGGCCCAGGCGTAGGCGGGCCCGGGCAGGACCACGCCGCCCATGCCCAGGGCCCGTGCGTTCTGGGCCAGCCCGCTCGTGGGGAGGGCGGCGAGGACCAGGGCGCTCCAAATCCAGAGCTTCTTCATAATGTCCTCAGCCTACGGGGCCTCTTTTCCGGCTGTCAAGGGCCATCGCCCAAGCGGGGTGCGCTCAACGAAGCGGGGGCCGGGCCGGAGCCCGGCCCCGGGACCCGCCCGTCTAGGGGCGGAGGTTTCCTTGGCTCGCCCTGGAGGGTGGGGTACCTGGGGACTCCCCCCAGCGCCCGGGCGGCGCACGCCAGGCCTACCCGCCCTCGAGGACCCTACTTGAGGACGAAGAAGCCGGGGTTGAGGGATATATCGGTCTGGGTCGCGCCACTGGTGAAGGAGGTGCTGAGCGTACACCCGCTTGCGCTGAGTTTGCTCAGCTCGCTCGTGGGGGTGACGTAGTAGAGGCTGTCCCCCACCGTGATCTTGTTGCTGCTCGAGGAGAGCGTGTAGCTCTTGGGCGTGTAGTAGGTAGTGCCCCCTGGGGTGAAGGAAAGGGAGGTGTTGGGCGGGGCGAGGTCGTAGACGGTCACCGTGCTCGTGCCCGTATAGGTCAGGGTGCAGGATCGGGCGTAGTTGCTGAAGGTGTAGGTGAAGGTGGGGGGGAAGTAGCCGAGGCTACTGAGGACGTTGTTCCCTTGCAGGGTGTCCCACCAGGAAGCCACCGTGAGCATCTGCCCCGTGGCGGTGGTGGTGCTGGTGCCCGAGGTGGCGGTCCCCGATTGCTGGGTGGAGCCCACGGTCATGTTGTAGGTGGCCCTTGGGGTGAAGGAAACGCTTTGCTTGCTGGGGGCGGTGAAGCTCTGCAAGCGGGACGGCAGGTAGGAAGTGGGATTTCCCGAGGAGTACCCCGAGGGAATTATGTTGGGGGACGGGGAGAACTGCGCCGTGAGCGTGGGGAGGCTCGCGCGGACGCTCCCCATGGCACTAGGGGCACCGAAGCCCGTGTCCCAGCAGTCCGCCCCCGACAGGATGAAGGTGACCCCCTCGTTGGGGCTGTAGGCGTCCGTGGCGGTCCCGCCGCAGTCGTCGGGGCCGGAAACGCTGACGCCCACCGTTCCTTGCCAGTAAAACCCGCTCACCCCGGAGGCGTAGGCGTTCATGAAGGCGTAATTGCCGCTCGTGAACGCCGAGAAGAGGCTTTGGGGAAGCACCGCCCGTTGCGTGGCCCGAGCCCAGTTGCCCACGCCCCCACCCCCGCACCAGCCGTACATGTCCACCCCGTAGACGCTCCCCGGGGCGAGGCCGGAGGGGATGGTGAAGGAGCCGTTGTAGTCGCTCGTGGCGGTGCATCCCGTCATCCGGTAGTAGAGGGTCATCCCGCCCGTGGGGACGGCGAAGGTGAACTCGCTCGAGCCGCTCAAGGTGCCGATGATCATGGCGGCTATTGGCGTGCCGACAAGCGATACCCAGAGGGCCCCGCCCAGCACGATTTGCCAGGTGGGCAGGGAGCCACTAGGCCTGATCTCGGCGTAGAAGGTGGCGTTGTTCTTATCGAAATTCGGGTCGGAGCTGATGAGGAGCTTCCCGTTGTTGAATATGCTCCCCTGGCTCGCCCTGGCCCGCATGTGGATGATGGGCAGGCCCCCTTGGGTGTAGATGGCGTTCACCTGGTAGACCCTGCCCCCCTGGGCGGTGAAGACGCCGTAGAGGTGGCCGCCACCTAGAGGACCGTTCCGTTCCCACGGAATGTAGTGGTTCGTCTGCAGGTCCGTGCCGCTCAGGGTGCTGGGCAAGGCCTCGGTGCCGTTGGCGAAGGGCCCCCGTCGGGCCATGAGGATGTGGACCTTCTGCGAGCCCGTGAAGTTCCCCAGGGCCACCTGGTACCGCCCCCAGTCGGTGAACTTCTTGGTGTCCCCGGCGAGGGCGAAGGGGGGGAGGAGGCCCTGGAGCGCCAGGGCCAGGCCCCCGAGGAGGGAAAGGCGCTTCATCCCCTTCATCCTTCCCATTGTGGGGTCCTTTCGCCCCGGGGCGGGGGATTCAAAAAAGGGGCCGGAATGGCCCCACAAGGGCGGGTTTCGCCCCAAGGTTTTACCACCCCGGGGGGAGGGCCCAGTCGGGGAGGCTCACCGCCCCGGGCTCGGTCAGGTTGCTGAGGCCGTTCGGGGTGAGGCGGCTCAGGGCGGGGACCCGGTCGTTAAAGGGGTAGAAGGTGTTGTAGAGGGGCACCCCGCTCATCTCCTGCAGGCCGAAGAACTCGTCCAGGCGGGCGCTGGTGGCGAGGTCGTAGGTGTGGAAGCCGAGGCCCACGAGGCGGCAGTCGGGGGCGTCCCGGGTCCCCCCCAGGTAGGTGTCGGACCAGGCGATGTGCCAGTTGTCCTCCCCGTAGGGGTGGGCGGGGTTCGGGCGCCAGTCCACCCGGTTGGTGGTGCGGTAGAGGACGGCCAGGCGCACGGTCCGGTTGGGGTAGTCCCCGTTCCCGAAGACGGGGTAGCGGGGGTCCTCCCTTAGGAGGCCGATCCGGTACCAGCCCTGTTGCCCCAGGCCCCAGTTGTCGGTGGGGCTTCCCTGCAGGTTCCGGTAGCCGATGACGTCCCGCCCCGCCAGGATGACGTGGTGGGTGTGGTAGGAAACGTCGGGGAAGAGGATCCTGGCGTCGATGGTGTTCAGGAGGTCCTGGGGGATGAGGCTGTAGTCGGTGGGCAGGACCCGGGGGGCGTAGGGGACGAAGTAGACGGAGAAGATCCACCCCACCCCGGGCTGGCAGAAGACGGCGGGGGGCGTGGCGGTCCCTTGCCCCACCTGGAAGGCGTAGTAGTCCAGGTTCTGCCAGTAGAACTGGTTCTCGGCGAACTCGGGGATGTAGCGGGTGGAGATGTTCTGGTAGACGGGCATCCGGTACAGGTTGGCCCAGACCGCCCCGTAGTCCAAGACCCCCCGGAAGAAGGGCTTGTCGTCGTGTTCGGGGGCCCGGCGGAAGCCCTCGGCCTTGGTGGGGGCCTGGAGGAGGGGGGCCTTGCCGGGGCGGGGGGTGTAGGTGTAGGTCTGGGTGTAGACGTAGGTCTTCCCGTTCAGGGGGTCGGGGCTCGCCTTAAGGCGGTCCAGGTAGTCGTAGGGGTCGCGGAGCCAGGCGGCGGGGCGGGTGGCGAACCGTTGCTTGACGAAGGTCCACGTCCCCCCCACCATCCCGTCCTTGCCCGTGAGGGCGGGGAAGGCTTCGTAGGGGATGTAGGGGAAGAGGGGGCCCTCGAGGTCGCTTAGGGAGGTTTTGGCCTTCCTCACCCAGGCGTCCCGGCACTCCTGGGTTTCGCAGGAGTCAGCGTAGGCGGACATGGCGTAGGGCTTGCCCATGTAGGTGAGGAAGCGGTACTGGGGGAAGCCGGGGAAGCTCACGTACCCGAGGACGGGGCCCCCCGTGGCGGCCCGCTGGTACAGCTCCCCGTAGACGGTGAAGGGGAAGTCGGTGTTGAGGTCGTCGTAGGTCTGGCCCGGGTGGTTGACGTAGATGGCGGAGTTGGGGCCGCTGCAGAGCTCGGGGGGGATCTCCTCGTAGGGGGCCTGGGGGTTCTCCAGGTAGAGGCACTCGGGGCGGACGGGGGTGCTTCCCTGGAGCTGGCACCCGCCGAAGCCCCCGAGGAGAAGGAGGCCGAGGAGGTAGAGGGGGAGCCGGAGGAGGTTCCGCTTGGCTCGTTCCATGACCTGGAGTATAGCGGGCGGGGCTGACCTCTCATCACTTTTCCCACCCCTGTACCAGTTGCTGAAGAAGACCTGTGAGCGTCCGCGCCGCCACACTCCGCAGGGAGGGGGGCCCCTGGGCCAGAAGGAGGCGGGCTAGTCGGAAAAGGCTCTGCCGCTCCGGATGCGCCACCACC
>NZ_JAKTNS010000065.1:0-5298 GCF_022760915.1 Thermus thalpophilus
GGTCCACGGGGCACCTCCTCGTGCTAAGGTGTGCCCCCCTATTAAACACGGACCCTTACACATAAATCCTTACACGACCCGGAAAGGGCCTCGGGTTCCGCCGGCAGGGCCCCGTTGCCCGAGGGGAGATTGGGGCTCCAGACCCCAGGTTCGGGCGCCGGGGCGTTTTCCCAGTCCGGGCTGCCCGAGGGGGCCGGGGGATTGCTTGGAGGGGCTTCTGCCGTGGAGGACAGCGCCGCCAGGGGGGAGAGCGCCTCATGCAAGGGACCTTGGAGGCGGGAGAGCTTGCCCGGTTCTGCCGTCAGGGTGATCTGGTACCCTTCTTGGCCTACGGTGAAAGCGTAGACCAGGTACTCTAGAAGCCGACCCCCGTATCTTCCCTGGGCGCTGAAGGCCACCGCCTCCACCGATCCCAGCCGTACCCGGGCGATCCTTCCAGGCGCGAAATCCTGGAGGTGCTGGGCGGCGCGCTGGGCCACCACCTGGGCGTAAAGGGGGCTGGGGAGGGGCTGGCGCAGGGGTTCGCGAAGGAGGGTGAGGTTTTCCCGGAAGGCATCCCCTTTCCCTTCCAGGGGACTTATCAAAGCCCAGCCACCCGAGATCTCCCTTACCTCCCAGCCTTGGGGAACCTTGAGCCGCACCGAGCCAGCCTGGACCTCCTTTTGCCCCTTGGGCAAAAGGTTCCCCACGAGTCCCAGAATGAGCCCGAGGATTAGGAGGAACGCCAGCCAGTCCCGGCCTGTCTTGGGCCAAATAAGCCGAATCCTAGCTTGGTTTGCCATGGTCACCTCGCGTCTGCAACGGGTTATAGGCCACCACCCACCCGGGCCGCCCCCGCCCCAGGTTGAAGTGGCGCAGAAAGGCGCCCGCCGCCAGCAGGAGTCCGAGAAGGCCCAGGGCGAAGAGGGGGACGAAGGGCTGGGGGTCCAGGGCCAGGCTTTCCCCCTCCCTCAGGCGGGATTGGAGGCCTCGAGCCTGGTAGTCCACGGCCAGGAACGATGCCCCCACGAGGGCCAGTCCGAGCCAGAGCCAAGCCCAGGCCGCGCGGTAGCGCCTCCGGGCCGCCTCCCACCCCGGCGGGGCCTCCTCCGGGGGATAGAGGAGGCCGTTGAGCCAGGCGGGTCCCGTGGCGCTCATTAGGTAGCGGACGAGCCCGGGGTGGTCCCGCCAGGAAAGGCCCAGGTGGCGGAGGATCCGGTCCCAGCCGGGGAGGTCTAGGGGGAGGGGAAGGCTCGCTTCCCGGAAGCGGAGGCGGAAGAGGGGGCCCTTTTGCCAGGGGGGGGCGAGGTGAAGCTTGTAGGGTTGGAGGCTGTTTGGGCGCTTCTCCAGCCAGGTCCAGCTTCCCCGGGGTCCCTCTACTCCTTGGAAGGCCTCCTTGGGGTAGAGGACGCCGTTCACCCGCGCTCCCTCAGCCACGAGCTCCACCACGAGGTTTCGCCGCCTTAAGGGTTCCCAGGCGGTGCGGAGGAGGTAGAGCCCTCCCAGCGCCGCTCCTCCCAGGGCGAGGAGGGAGAGGAAGCCCCCGCCGGCCAGGGCGAGCCAAAGGAGAAGGAGGATGGCGAGGCCTCCCCCGAGGAGGCGCGAGCGGGCGGCCCGAAGCTGCCACGGTTGGTAGGTCAGCCGCTCGCCCATGGGTCCTCACCGCACCCGCAAGAGGAGCAGGCGTTCCATGTTGTACGTGGTGGCGGCGCTTTGCGACTCCCGGGCGGCCATGGAGTACCAGAACTTCAGCCGCGCCGTCCGGGGGTCATAGCCCCAGGCCTCGGCCCAGCCCGAGGTGAAGCTCCGCCCCCCGCTTCCCCCGGTGGCCAGGTACCCTTCCTCCACCACGCCATCGCCGTCGAAATCGTCCTGAAGCCGGCCCGCCTGGAAGAACCGGGGGTTGGGGGGCATGCCTGGAATGGGGGAAGGGAGAGGCGTGACCAGGTAGGGTTTTCTGGGGTTTAGGGGGCAGAGGATCCCATCCCAGGCGGGCTGGTTGTTGGCCGTGAGGAGTTCGCAGGCGGGGGTTACGAAGTAGTAGCTCAGGGGTTGCCCGTTCTGGCCGTAGCTTACGCCCCGGTAGGTGCCCTGGGGGGTGCGCTCCAGGGTGAAGAGGAGCCTGGGGGTAACCGGCCTCTCCTGGATCACCTGGTTGGTGCGCGGGTCCCGCTCGCGCTCCACACCTCCCACCACCTCCACGCGGTAGCTGGGCCCGGTGAGGACGGGCTTAACCGGGTAGGGATAGCCCGCGGTGGCAGCGGCGTTGCAGGCGGCGTAGCTCATGGGGTCCGTGGGGCCTTGGAAGGGCACCCCCCCTGGGCACAGCTGGAAGGCCGCCTGCTGCAGGCAGGCGAAGTAGCCCTGAATGCCCTGGCCGCCGCCTTGGGAGAGGTACCCCTGGCACTGGGCGTGGGCCCGTTGCCGCACCGCTTCCCACTGACCGAAATCCGGCGGGGGTGAGAACTGCTGGGCGAGAACCCAAGCCAAGAGGAGGAGTCCCAAGCCCCCCAGCCTCCGCCACGCTCTCTTCATCGCTTTCCCTCCTTCTGGCTGACGTACGCCACAAACTCCTGCCAGCTTTCCAGAAACGTGTGGAAGAAGGCCACGATGGCACGGTCCGTCACGCCCCCCTCCAGGAGGAGGTCTGCCTCCAGAACGGGGTAGAACCCCTCATCCACGTAGGCCCGGCTGAAGCGGTAGTCCCGGTTCCACTGGAGTACCCGGAAGAGGTGTTCCAGGGAGGGGCCTTCGGGGAGGTCAGGCCGGGCCCGGAGCATGAGGCTTAGGCAGCGGGGCTCCTTTCCCTCGCAGTTGGCCAGGAAGAGGCCGAACTTATCCCCCTGGACCTCCACCCGGTACTCCACGGATGCCCCCCAGTCGAAGGTTTGCTCGTACTTCCAACCCAGGGAGGCGAGGAGTCGCTCCAGCTCCCCAGGGGTCAACGTGGTGCGCACCGCCTGGCCCAGGGCCGGGCCGAGGAGGAGGAGCGCCGCCAGGGCATAGCGCATCAGCGCACCTCCAAGAGGGTGTACCGGGTGCACGGGTTCTGCTTGCGGGTGAGGTCGCAGTAGACCAGGTGGGCCAGCCAGCCGTCCGGGCGGTAGGCGAACTCCACGCGGGTTTTCTCATCCTGGTAGCGGTAGACCGTGAGGCCGCCCTGGGCGGCGCGGGTGAACCGTTCCCCCCCGTACTCCGTCCGTCCCGTGTGCCACACCGGGGGTAGGAGGACGTCCTCCCCATCCTGGAGCCCCAGGGCGTCCAGGAGGAAGGTGTTCTGCTCCTTGCCCCCCTCGTCCTCCACCACCTCTGTCACCCGCCAGTGCCCGTTCCCGGCGGGTTCGATGCGGTAGGAAAGCCCCCCCACCGCCACGGCGTAGCGCTGCCCGTCTCCTCGCTCCCGCCCGTAGCGGAGCCCCACCACCCGGTCCGTGGGCGGGGTGAAGGGTGGGCGGGCCTGGGGGGCTCCGCCTCCCGAGGAAGGGGGCTGGGGGGCGATGGGGGGTGGGGCCGGGTACTGCCCCCCGCCCGGGAAGGAGGGGAGAAGGGAGTTCCCGCCGGGACCGGGAGGCACCGGTCCGGGACCTGGGGGGAAGGGTGTAGGGCTCGGGCCGGGAGGCATCGGTCCGGGGCTTGGGGGGAAGGGGATGGGGCTTGGACTGGGGAACGGGGCCTGGCCCCCGGGGGCGATCCTCGCCTGGGCCAGGAGCTGCTGGAACAGGGGCTGCACCTGGGGGAAGACCTGGGCGGGGGCGGTGAGCTGGAAGGCGTAGACCCGGTTCCCCTCCACGGTGTAGACAGCCAGATCCAGGTACTGCTGCCCCTGGTAGAGGATCTGGCTGTAGACACCCAGGGCCGGCCGCCCCGCCAGGGTGAGGCCGGAGAGGGGCTGCCGCGTGGCCTGCCCCCCCTGGGCGGCCAGGTTCTGGTCCCGCTGGGCTAGGAGCTGGAGGTTGTACTGGTGGAAGGCCTGGAGGTCCATGGGGCCCGGCAGGGGCTGGCTGAAGGCGTAGAGCTCCGCCCCCATGGGGTTCAGGAAGAGGACCACCATCCCCCCTTGCTGGGGCAGCTCCTGGGCCAGCTGGAACCCCTGGGGGACGGGGAAGACCAGGCCCAGGGCGGGGTTCTGGTACACCTGACCCCCCGCTGGGTTGGGGAGGGGCTGGCCCATGCCGGGGAGCGGGCCGAACTGGGCCAAGGCCCAAGAGGACAGGGCGGTGAGCCAAACCAGGTGTTTCATCTCGCCCTCCTATCGCCCTGCCGTGCCGCTCAGGTGGAGGCGGAAGACCTCGGCGCGGTATCGGATGGTGGCCTCCTGGCTGCTTTGGGCCGTGCCAGAGATGCGGGCCGCCACGTAGAAGACGCCGCTCTGCACCGCCTGCAGCTGGGTGGGGCTTAGGCTCGCCTGCTTTTCCACGCACACGGGGCCGTTGTTGAGGCCGCTCACGTCCCCGCTCCCCTGAGCCACCTGGTTCCCGGGGTCAAAGAGGTTCCCGGCATCGCCCCCCAGGTAGGCGGCGTAGTTCAGGTCGCCGCTGAAGGTGGCCCCTGGTGTTTCCGAGGTGAAGCACACCTTGAGCTCCAGCGTGGCCCCGGAGAGGGTGATCCTGGGGTCGGGGGTGTAGGTGACTTGTACCGGCCCCAAGGTCTTTGGGTTGGGGCTGATGCCCCCCTGATTCACCTGGAAGGTGCCCTCCACCTCTAGGTAGGACAGGAGATCCAAGGGGTAGTTGAACGGGATAGCGCACGCCGCAAGGCCAAGGGCCAACCACCAAAGGTTCCTGAGCTTTCTCATCCAACCTCCTTTCTCCTCTTAGCATGAAGGCGGGACCTTACACGGGGCTTAACGGTCCCCGCCCCCTTGCTCCAGGCTCTGTAAGGCCCGCCGCAGGGCCTCCCCGTTGAGGGGGGCGTAGTGGACGAGGCGGCGGGCGGTCTCCTCGCCCCTTTCGCCCCGGAGCCTGGTCTGGAGCACCTCCAGGTCCACGAACCCCCGGACCCCGCACCGGGGGCAGCGCCAGAGGCTGAGCTCCAGGTCTTTGTCCGGTACACCGGCGATCTTCCGCCAGGAGGGCAGGGAGGCGAGGGCATCCCACGTTTTCCCCTCTAGAAAAGAGGGGGTGGGGGCTATAATCCCCCGGTTTTCAAACCGGGGATACATGAGCTTCTATCAATGCCGACTGAGACGGATGGCAGGCGCGCTGACCCTAGACCTAAGCCCGTTGCTATCGCCGCAGGTGGGTCGTGTAAGGATTTATGTGTAAGGGTCCGTGTTTAATAGGGGGGCACACCTTAGCACGAGGAGGTGCCCCGTGGACC
>NZ_JAKTNS010000066.1:0-4237 GCF_022760915.1 Thermus thalpophilus
GAGGGGCCAGTTTGGTCGCTTTTCGCCCTTTCCTGCGCGAAAGTTCGCCTTCGCGCAAAGAGGGCCTAGGCCCCCGAGGCCTCCGCCGGCAGGGGAAGCCCGGTGCCTAGGGCCTGGGCGTAGAGCACCAGGAGGTCCAGGTCCAGCCCCCCGGGCCAGACCGGGGCCCCGAGCTCCGGGTCCACCCGCACCTGGGCGAAGAAGCCGGGATCCCGGAGGCGGGAGAGGAGCCCGGGAAGCTCCAGGGCCGAAAGGTCCACCACCCCCTCCTTCCCGTCCGAGAAGCGGAGCCGGAGCTTTAAGACCTCCAGGGGCCTGGCCTCCACCACTTCCACCACCATCCCCTCCAGACTACTCCAGGGGTGGGATGGGCCTCAGGGGCTCGCCCCGCCGGGCCCGCTCCCAGTTCTCTAGGAGGGCTTCCCGGTGCAGGGAGGCCCACTCCACCACCAGTCCCAGGGCCCTGGGAAGCCCGGGGGAGGGGCAGGAGGCACTCCCCTTCGGGTGGAAGGCCTTCTAGGTCCCTTAAGGACCGGGAGAAGAAGGTAACTTGGGGCGATGGTCCGTAGGCGGGAAGTGGTCATCGGCCCCGACCGGCGCCTCCGGGTCACCTTGGAGGTGGAGCGGGGGAAGTTGCGCTCCTGGGCGGTGCAGCTGGAGTGGTGGGACCCCGAAGACGGCCGCTGGGTCTGGGTGGCCCGTTACGACACCGCAGGGGGCAGGGCCCACCGGGACCGGAACCGCGTCGCCGCCCACGAGCCCGTGGACCTTCCCGAGGATCCCGGCAGGGCGGCGAAGGTGGCGGAGAAGGAGCTCTCCCAGCGGGCCGAGGAGTACATTGAGGCCTACCGGGCCGCCAAGGCCCAGGGGAGGTAAGCGTGGTGAACCCCGCGGAAAGGCTGGCCGAGCTGGACGGGATCCTCATGGACCACCTCCTGGAGGCAGGCCTCCTCCAGGAGCTCCCCGAGGCCTACCGCCTGGTCCTCCTCCCCCTGGACGAGCCCGAGGTGGCGGCGAAGGCCCTGGCCTGGGCCCGGGAGGCCCCTAACCCCGAGGGCTGGCCCCTGGTCTACGCCCTCTTCCTGGAGGGGAGGCCCGTCCGCCTCCTCCTGCCGGGCAGGGAGGTGGAGGTGGCCCCCAGGGCCGCCTAGGGGGGCGGGAGAGGCCCCGGAGAGCTCCGAGGGAGGAAGGGCAGGCGCAGGACCGCCTCTCCCAAGCCTCCCCCACTCCACCACCCCCAGGACCAGGACCAAGCCCCAGGAGGCGGGGAGGAGGTGGGGCCTCCGGGCCATGAAGCGCACCACAAGGGGCCTCACCGGGAAGCCGCACCCGCGCCCCCTTCCATGGCTCACCAAATTCTCATGTTGGAGAGCAACAGTTAGGGTGTGGAATCAATCACAAACCGACCAAAAAGATAATGCTCGTTTCTTCCGCAGCTCGTGTGAGTCGGGTCGTTGGTATGACGCTTGAAACCCTTCTCGCTGCGAACACCGCATATGAGGAAGCCATCATTGCAGCATTTAACGGTTCGTACGACGAGGCACTTTCTCACCACAACCAGAGCCTGGACCTTGCGGCAACCGCAAAGCAGCGCTTGCGCGACATTGATGCTGCTTACACCATGATGCTCGAAGACATCGCTATTGAGAAATATCCGGGTAACCCGCTGGCTCCAAAGCTCGAACCTGATGTGCTTCGCAAAGAGCTTTCAGGAAAGGTGCTACTTGATTTGAACACAGTTCTCTTTGATGAAATGGCCAGTGCGATCAAAGCACAAAACCTCGTGGAAACCTTCAAGAAGGAACAGGCGCAATTCGCCAAAGTCAAGGAGTACTTTGGACCCTACCTCGATGCTCTAAGGGAATCCAAGGATCGGCTCGAGAGCAGCGCGCACGATCCCCGGGTTTGGGTACGGGCGGTGGATGACGGTGAGGTTCCCATACGCTCCACATACCTCGCCCTTCTGACGGGTTTCCTGGGGGCCTTTCAGCGATTTGTCTACAGTACGGCGATTTCGACGGATCTCTACTACAAGACTGAGGGCCGTGGCGGTCTCATCAACGAAGGGGCAGCCGTACGTCGTTGAAGCTAAAGGTGTCGTGAAAACCTACCCCGGGGGGACACCTGCCCTCCGGGGAGTAGATTTTTTCCTGCGGACGGGGGAGCGGGTAGTTCTCCTCGGTCCGAACGGGGCAGGCAAGACCACGTTGGTGAAGATCATCGCTGGGTTGGTGGAACCAGATGCCGGCGAGCTTAAGGTGTTCGGAAGCCGCCCTACTCCGGGCAAACGGCGCTGGCTAAGCTTTCTTTTTGAGGAGGCCGAGAACCTCTACGGATACCTGACAGCCTGGGAGAACTTGCTTTTTTACGGCAGGCTCGCGGGTGTCCCCGAACGCACCATCCGTGAGAAAGGCTTAGAGTTGCTGTCCGCGTTTGGTCTGGGGGAAGCGAGAGACCGGTTGGCCCAGAACCTCTCGCGTGGACAGAAACAGCGACTCGCCCTTGCCAGCACCCTGATACAGGAAGCTGCGGCCTATGTCCTCGATGAACCGACCTTGGGGCTCGATCTCCAATCGCAAAACGACCTCATTGCGCGTATCAAGGAACTCCCCACGGTTCTCATTACCACGCACGACCCGGTTTTGGCCTGGGAAGTTGCCGACCGTTTCATAGTGCTGAAAGGAGGTGAAGTTCGCGAGATCGCGGTTCGTTCGGATCTCGCAGCCAAAGGGGTCCATGACCCAGAAACGCTCCGGAATTGGCTTTTGGAGGTGTACCGGTGACTCCCCTTTTTCGCGCTTTTCTGGCACGCAGCTTTGCCCTTCAGAGGCGCTATTTTACCGATTATGCGCTTGGACTTTTAGTGAAGGTGTTTTTCTTTACCGCCATTCTGTATACCAGCCAGGGGTATTCAGCGCGACCGGCCTACGTAGCCGGATTTTTACTCTGGTATCTCGCCGCGCACTTGCTGGCAAGGATGGCCAACTTCTTTCTGGAGGAAGCTTATCTGGGCACGCTAGGCCGGTTGCTCGCCTCGCCCCACTCCCCCGCGGCCCTTGTCGTTGCGCTCTCCCTCGCTGAGCTTTCGATGGCCCTGCCCTGGGTCGCTGCCCTAGCAGTTTACGCTAGGCTGAGCGGTGTTTCGCTGGCTGGCCTCGGGCCGGAAGCGCTGGCCGCCAGCTTGCTGGCGCTGACAGGCGTTTGGGGGCTCGGCCTTTCGTTGCTCGCAGCCTCACTGCGCTACAAGCAAGTGGGGAGCTTTACCGAGATGCTCACCTTTTATCTTCTCCTTTTTTCCGGGTTCTTCGTGCCAGGGGAAAAGTTACCCTTAGCCTTACGCACATTGAACACGCTGAATCCCTTGGAATGGGCGGTTAGGGTTTTTCTAGGAGAGGGGTTCGGGCCGCTACTGGCTGTAACCGTGTTTTGGGTGTTGGTTGGCGGCGTGGCATTTGCCCACAGTTATAGCTGGGGAAGGCGCAGCGGCCGGCTCCTCGATTATTAGAAACTTCTGGCGCTGTCCTCTGCGAGAAAGCCAGCTGAAACTTGCACTTCTACGGTTCCTCGGAAAAGGCCCGGGCTTTTGGTCCCGCATCTTCGTTCCCCGCCGCACCTCTCCATGAGATTCTCGGTGAGGCCACACCGCACCCCCGAGGGGCCCACGGCCCGCCCTAAGGCCCCTAGAAGGCCGGGGGTGGGGGAGGGGGCTATTCCCCCTTGACCCCCTCTCCCCCCCCGCCTCAAAAGCCCGCTCAGGCCCTTCCAGGGGGGTAGGTGCACGAAAGCCACCTTTCGCGCAAGAAAGGCCGTCAGGAAGCCGGAAAACCGGGGGCCGGGTGCATAGGCTTGCGGGGAAAGCCCCAGGATCGCGGCAAGATTATGCTGGGGAAAGGCCCGGGATCCTAGGCCTCAAGGAGTGTGGGGTTTATGCGGGGGTTCCCCCGCCGCCCCGAGTAGAGGCCCGGCCTCCCTCTTCTCCGGGTCCCACCCTCCCCCGGGAAGGGGTCCCTGGCCCGTCCTAAGACCCCTAGAAGGCCGGGGGGCGGGGGGAGGGGTAAAGGGGGTGCCCCCCGTCCACCCCCCGCCTTAAAAGCCGTTTTAGGGGCGGTCCTCGAGGGGGAAACCGAGGTTTTTGTCGTCCTGGACGATGAAAATCGCGTGCGGGCGGGGTAAATATGTGAGGTATCTCACTTTTTCTCGGATCTCGGGTTATCTACCCAAAGGAAAAGGGAATTTT
>NZ_JAKTNS010000067.1:0-4128 GCF_022760915.1 Thermus thalpophilus
TTGTGGTAGCCTGCAGGAGGGGGGTTTTGGTTGGCATACCTTACCAACCCCCCTCTTTATTTCCTCCTGTCAAGTCCCTACGGAACAAAGTGATGAGAGGTCAGCGGGCGGGGGGGTTTGTTTGGGGGAAGGAGGGGCGCTTAGAAGGAGCAAGGCGGGAAGCCCGCCAGCCGTGCGGTCGTGGGGTTGGAGGTGGGCACGATGGCTATCCCCATGTCCCAGGCCCCCGAGAACTCCCCCGTCCTTTTCTTCCCGACTCACCGCCGGCGCACAGCGGGTGGAGCGAACGATAACACCCCACACAGGGGCAAAGGGTGGACGAGAATCCTAGCACACCCCATAACGTGGATCGTCTGCCCGATGGAAGCCCAGCGAACGCCCAACGCTAACTAACGTCCTTCGGCGTAAATCGTCCCCCCTTGGAGGGGCAAAATCCGTTGGACAGCTGGTTTTCAAGCTCCCAAGCACCCTTGCGGTTGCGGTTTCGCTCCTAACCTTTTCCCTACCGTACCTCCCCGTTTTCTCCAGCCCCCCATCTTTTGGGGGGAGCATACACCCAATGCTAACCCGTATTGAAGAGAGAAACTGCCTCACTCCTAAGGACATGGAAACCTGAGGGAGCTCCGCCGCCGCTTTTTGCCCCTCGCTCCCCAACCTGCGGCCCTTTAGGACCACCCTTAACCGTAGGGCTAGGCCGCCCTCAAGGCCAGGGGGCCATGAGGGGTCAGGAGGCCCTCCACCCTGTTCCCCCGCACCAGGGCGTAGACCACGGGCTCCTCCCCGGATCCCTGGCCCAAGGACCAGGCCAGGGCCTCGGGATCCTCCAGGAGGAGGATCACCAGGCGGTAGCGCCGCGGCAAAAAGGCCGTGACCTCGGGGTGGCGGTAGAGGAGGGCGGAAACCTCCGCCCCCGCCTTCATCACCCGTCTGGCCTCTGGACTGAGCTCCAGCACGCTTGTCCCCCTAGGCCTTGACGGCCCAACACCCTTCAATGTACTCCGCCAAGGCGCATTCTCTGTTCCGATGACTCCACCGGCGCAAGGGCCCGCCTCCCCAACGAAAAAAGCCCCGGCAAACCTAGGGCGAACCCCGCACCTTCGGTTTAGAGGTATGGTGTACCTGTCGCCGCTATATGTGCCTGAACCGTCGTTGGAGCGGGATCCACGCGCCACCACCTCGGAGTGCAGAGCGGGTGCGGTTGCGTGAGGAGTGGCCCTCGAGGGTGGGCAGGAGGGGGTGGTGAAGGGTCCTGAGCCCTACTCTCAGCTACAATGACCGTGTATTTAAGGCCCTCCCTCCCCTCACCCGCTCCCTTTTGGGGCGGGCGAGGGCGCTGGCAGAACCCCGTAGCCTCCCTCGAGGCGGTGGGAAGGGAAGGGTACACCTCGGACACATGAGGACCCCATAGCCGCTGAATGATCTCACGGCGGGGTGGAAAAGAGGGAGTGGGCCCCCTTCGGGGGTACGTGGCAAGCCCCGCAGGCAGGAATAGGGTGGCTTGGTAGAGGAGTGAACACCGTAAGGCCCGGGGAGGGAAGCTTGCCACGCAACCGCCACCAGCACCCCCTGCTGTCGCTAAGATGGTCCCGTGCCGACCTCCCTCGCCGACCTGGCCCACGCCCTCACCCGGGAACTGGACAGCCTGGAGGCCCGCCTGGCGGAGGCGCGGCGGGAGCTTGAGGCCCTCGTGCCCCTCCCCGTCCACTGGCGCGCCGTGCCCTGCGGCAAGGAGGGGTGCCGCCGCTGCCCCCACGGCCCCTACCCCTACCTCAGGGTGAAGGAGGGGGGACGCTGGCGCTGGCGGTACCTGGGGAAGGACTGGACCCCGCCGGAGGGGTTCATCCCCGCTGGGCGCTACCGCCGCCTCCTCGCCCGCTACCACGCCCTCCTAAGGCGCAAGGTGGCGCTCCTGGAGCGGCTCAAGAAGGCGGAGGCCATTCTGCGGGGGGAGTGAGGCGGGGCTAAGGCCCCAACTCCTCCCGCGGAAGGCGCTCGTCCAACGAGGCCACCGCGGCGACCCGGAGGAAGGCGTTTCCGAAGGGAGCCCTCCGGGAGGGGCGAGGGAGGAAGGGAAGGCTCCCAATCTCCGTGGTCCCCTCCACTACCACCGGCACCGGGTTCTCCTAGTGGAGGAGGGCCAGGACCGGGGCGCCGGGAACCCTGTACCCCGCCCCCAACGCGTGGGCGGTTCCACCAAGCCCCTCCCAGGCCTGTTCCGGAGCCAAGCCTCCCCCTTCCCCCTTTCTCGCCCCTGTTTTCCCTCCGCATCTCCCTCCGTTATTTTGCCCCACCCCCCAAAACCCACCCTACACCCTTGACGGCAACGGGGTTCCGCGCGTTGGGGTAGGTGTGGGAAAGAGCGTGGGAAAGGGGAAGGCGGGAAGGGCGGGGAAGGAAGGGCGGGGGTGGAGAAACTTTGTTGGGGTTGGGGTGGGGGGAGCGTGGTATTATGGGAGGGAAGGTGAGCGAGGAGCGGCTGGGACTGGAGCTTTGGGACTACCCGGAGGAGCGCAAGCGGGTGGTGGGGGAGGCCCTGGAGCGCTGGGACGAGGGCGTTCTGGCGGAAGGGGTCTGGGCCTTCCTCCTCCGCACCCGCAGGAAGCCGGACCGGAATGTGCCCGCCCTGGTGGTCCCCTTCGTGCGCTGGCTGGCCCTGCAGGGCCGGAGGTGGCCCAGCCTGGAGGCGGGGGACATCCGGGCCTACCTCCTTTGGACCAAGGAGCATGGGCATCCCGGGGGGACCCGGGGGCCTTTGAGTTGGAGCACGGTGGAGCGCTCGCGGGGGGCCATCGGCCATTTCCTCCGCTTCCTGGAGTGGGCGGGGCATCCCATGCCCCCCCACGTGGAGTATCCCCCCCGGTTCACCCCCTACGCCCTGAGCCGCAGGCCCCTCACGGAGGAGGAGTGGGGTGCCCTCTGGGCCCGGGTGGAGGAGTACACCCCCGCCTACTGGCGGCCCCTCCTCAAGGTCCTCCTCGTCCTGGCGGGGGAGGTGGGCCTGAACGCCAAGGAGATGGTGGGCCTGTGGCGGGCGGACCTCCAGGGGGAGAGGCTCTTGGTCCGGGGGGAGAGGCTCCGGGAGGTCCCCCTCTCCCCCTTGGCCCGGGAGGTGCTCCAGGACTGGCTTCCCCTCCGGGACTACCTGGCCAGCCACCAGCCCCTCCCCTACCCCAACCTCCTCCTCTCCCCCGGGCCCAGGAAGGGCAAGGGGAAGCCCCTCTCCTATGACGAGGCCAAGTGGCTCCTCAAGGAGCTCGCCCAGTTCACCGGGATCGGCCAGAAGGGGAAGCAGGGCAAGAAGGGGGAGCTCTTGCACCGCCTCCGCTGGCGGGCCATCCGCAACTTCCTCAAACAGGGCCACCCCAAGGAAAAGGTGGCCTACTGGACCGGGATGCGGAGCCTCCTCCTCCCCGGGTGGGGGGAGGGGTAGGGGGGCACCGGGGGCCGAGAACCGATAGACCCCGTGGCCAGACGGGAAGTTTCTTGGCGTGTTTATGGCAAGGGTTAGACTTCCAGGGTGGAGCCCGTTTACGCCATATATGTGGACGAACATGGGGAAACGGGGGGTGACTTGACCTCCCCCCAACAACCCTTTTATGTCCTCTTCGCCACCTTGGTGCGGGCTGGTTCCCCCTACCTTGCTTTGGAAAGGAGCTTGCGGGAGGTGGCTGCCGATCCGGCAACCCGGCTTGGCCTGAGGCACCTGGCCCCGTTGCACGCGGTGGAGCTGTACCAGTGCACGGGGCTGTACCGCAGCCTCCCCTCCGGGGACCGCCTGGGGGTGGAAGAGGCGGTGGAGGCCTTCCTCCAGATCACCGATCTGGTGGCTCAAGGAGTGTAGTCGGTCAAGACATTTGAGACTCTGGGGGAACCGACTCCTGGGGTAGCATACCCAGGAACTCCAAGGGGGCCAAGCCCCCCAAAGCCATGTGGGGCCGGCCACCGTTGTAGTAGTCCAGATAGGCACAGAGCTCCGCCTGGATCTCGGATACCCGAGAAGGCAACGCTCGGGTGTAAAACTCGTCCCGGAAGGTCCGCTGCAACCGCTCTACATGCCCGTTCTGCTCCGGACTCCCTCCTTCCGCAACCTCACCCAGATGGGCCAGCGGCCCCAGGTGGGGTTTCCCT
>NZ_JAKTNS010000068.1:0-3654 GCF_022760915.1 Thermus thalpophilus
TCCCAAGGGCCCCACCCCCACGGCGGACTCGGGAAGGGAGAAGCGGTGGACGCGGTGGCCGTGGGCTAAGGGGATGGGTTTGAGGTCCACCACCTGTGTCACGGGCGAAACCCGTAGCTTGCGCAGGCCTTCTCCCCCGGCCAGGGTTTGGGCGAGGTGGGCCAAAAGGGAATGGGCGTTTTTCAGCGCCCGGTAGAAGCGGGAGAGGTGGGGAAGAGAGGGGAAGTAAGCGCGGAGGGTGACCTTAGCGGCGAGGTAGCCTTTGGCGAGGTCTTGGCCCTGAAGGAGGATGAAGAGGGCGAGGGTGAGGAGTTCGGCCAGGGTGGCCTTTGGATGCTTCTGCCTCTTGGGGAGTTTGATGCCTTGGGCTTGGAGGGCCTTTAAGGCGTCGTCTACCCAGCAGTAGGTGGCGACCAGGAGGGTTTCCGCGTCAAGATAGTAAGTCAGCCGGAGGCTATGTTCCGGGGGTGCTCGCGGTGAGCTTCCATGGCACCCCCCTTTTTTTCACACCCCAGGGCTTCAGATCAAGTAGCACACGAAGGCATAACTCTTGACATGACCGCTAGAGCTCAAGGGGTAGCAAGCGGTAGCGCTTACCCCCTCGCTTCTCTGGGTCCACATGGAAGCGGCCCACGAAGGGGGGTGGAGTGCGCTCCAGGAAGCGAAGAACCTTTTCCTGGGCCTTGGCAAATTCTTCGGCTAACACAAGAAGCCAGTCAGGGCCTGGTTTCTTAGGTTGCGTGAAGAGGATGACCTTGGCTCCATACAGGCGAAGAGAAACTTTTTCCCCTGGACGATAGCGGATCCGGGCGTCAAGCGTGAGGATCACCCATCCCTGAGCGCTCACCTGGGGGATCCAGGTTTCGTCGGGCGTGTCGGGTGGGAAAAGCTCATCATGCAGCTTCACGAAAAGCCCCTGTTCCCTAAGGCGGTAGGGAAACTTTTTGCCCAGGTTGCGGTCGCAAAAGTAGATGGGTCCTTGCGGGGAGGGCTCGGAGGTCATGCCGCGGGCGCGTCCGTTCCTAGGCCTTCAAACACCACCGCTTCCCTCACCTCCTCCTCCTGGAGGCCATAGTCTGCGGCGATCTCCTCCAAGCCCTCCCCGGCGTTGAACCGCAGGGCGATCACCGAGGTCTTCACGCCCCGGACGGTGGGGGCTCCAAAGGCTACCCTGGGGTCCAGGACCACCTGCTCGCTGCGCAAGCGGGCACCCACGGCGGGATGAAAACGAAGGGGCAGACCCCTTTCGTCCCTTTCCACTCGGGATAAGTAGCTTTCCAGCACCTCCCGGAGGGCCAGCTGCCCGGTCCGGGTGAGGGCAAGAAGCTCCGTTCCTTGCCTCAAAAAGACGTCGCCCAGACCAGCTTCCAGGTCCAGGAGCAGCGGGCGGGGTTGGCCCAAGACCCTTTTGGCGTACTCCACCATGGAGCGGATGCGGCGCATGGGGATGTGGTGCTTCTGGCGCAGGGCTGCCAAGACGTTGGCCTCCACCAGGTTGAAAAAGGAGAGGTAAAGCGTGTTCCCCGGGGTTTCTATGAGGGGTGGGGAAAACCCTGGGCTTCCCTCCTTTGGGTAGCTCCGACCCCTAACCCAGGAGCGCAGGGTGGCTTCCGGCAAACCCAGGTACCGCGCCGCCTCCCGGGTGGAGTAAAGGGGGCGGTCCCTGGGATCAAGGTCCAGGAAGCCAGCGTAGTCCTGGGTTGTCTTGCGCGCCCTCACGGGGTTTAGTTTAACGCAGATTCCCCCATTAGATGAGTGTGGAACTCATATGGAATCATTCCACCATCTTATGGCACTTTTTGTCCCACATTCCGCATCCCCCCTCACCACTCTACTCTTGGGATTGAGGGATGGAACCCTCACCCGCTTTAGAGGTTTACGACCTGGCCCACCTGGGCCTGGTGGCGGGAGGCGCTCAAAGAGGCCCCGGTCCCCTGGCAGGAGCGGCTCTATCCTGGTCAAGCAAAGCGCCCATTAGCGCTTTGGGCCCTCCACCAGGATGAGGACCTAAGCCTGACCTTTCCCCCCTCCCACGATCCCCCAAGGAGGATGGGCTTGAGGGGAGAGAGGTCCCTCGGCACCTCCCGCCCAAGGAGGGGAAGAAAGAGGCCTACCCTCAGAACCCTCCAGGGATTGGCGCCAGGAGGGTTCCTTCCCTCGGTTGACCCCCGCTGGCTCCCCGGCGAGCTCCGAAGGCTTGACAGAAGACCTAAAGCTTGTTTGGTCTTACCGATCTCTCTCGCGAGCTTTCGCTTCAGGTACGGGTTGTTCTCACCCTCCCTTCGCTTCTTCAAGTCCTTGAGCAACCCCTCGTAGAAGCTCTGGGCGTCGGATTGAAAGGTGGGGTCCTCCAGCAGGCGTCCGTAGCTTTGGGGAAGCCCCTCCTTGAGGCCCAGGGCCCGCCTGCCGATCACGTAAGCGGCGACGGTGTCCTTGGAGAGGGAAAGCAAGGGGCTATACTTGAGCATCCCGATGGTGGAGGTGTCCTGGGGGTTCACCTCCAGCACCTGGACACCCTTTTTCCTCGCCAGGGTGTGGACCTTCCGGAGGAGGGAGGCGTAGGCAAAACGGTGCTGGATGGAGCGGAACCTCCTACCCGAACCATCTCCTCTCCTGGACTTCCGCAGGTATCGGAGCCTCTCGGTGGCGATGGCTACCCCCTGGGAGAGGGCGAGGTCCACCACCTGGTGGGCCGCCTTCCAGAGGAGGATCTCCTTAGCCCCACGGTTGGGGGCCCTGTCCACCTCGTCCAAGGGAATGGTGAAGTGATGCCGGAGTTCCCCATCGGGACTGACCAACGCTAAGGCCAGGTGGTGGGGGTGGGCGTTGGCGTCTAGGGCCAAGACGCCCCGCTCCTTCGTGGCCACGATGGGAGGCGAGGCTTCTTGCCAGGTGAAGTGGGCGTGGACCTCCCCGTTTCGCAGGGTGAGCTCCACGTTGTAGGGCTCGGAAAGGTACACCCGCTCCACCAGGGCCTTCACCTGAGGGTGGGAAGAGAGGACGAAGGCTTTGATGTAAGTCCGGTGTCCTAGATTGATCCGAAGCCACAAGGCTCCGTTTTCCACCTCCAAGCGCAGGTTGAGGTTGCCACCCTTGCTCCGGTCTCCCCTAGAGTAGAGCAAACCTTGGCGCTTCTCCTTCCACGTCCGCTTGAGCTCAAGGAGGCGCTTCCCCGAGAGGTGCTTCCGTTTGAGTCCCTCAAAGAGGCTCCTTCCCCCGAAGACCACCTTGCGGGGGTCTACACCGCGCTCCCTGGCGGAGTCCAGGACCCCTTGCGCCTTGAGGATGGCGTCGTCGGCGTAGCGGGTGTTGAGGCGGAAGAGCTGGCAGAGGGGGCCGTCTTCCTGTTTGAGCTCCTCGCGGCTTTTTCCTTCCAGGAGCCTTTGGTAGGCGAAGCGCGTGGCGGAGGAGAAGCGGCGCATGAGGTCCAGGAGGGTTTCGCGGTCCTCCCGGGAGGGGAGGTGGAGCTTGGCCTGGACGCCTCGGAAGCTAGCGTTCTTGTCCTTGCCCTTGGGCATCCCGCCGCCTCCTGGCGCGCGTCCGCGCGGCGAAGCGGGAAACTTGATGCCGTTCCCAGGCGCGCGGGGGGTCGTGTCAAGAGTTATGTGTAAGAGTCTGTGTACGGGGGGCATACCGCTCCTGAAGCATCTTCTC
>NZ_JAKTNS010000069.1:0-3285 GCF_022760915.1 Thermus thalpophilus
TGGAGCGGGAGACGGGACTTGAACCCGCGACCCCGACCTTGGCAAGGTCGTGCTCTACCAACTGAGCTACTCCCGCAAGGGAAAAATCCCCCGCACCGACCTACTCTCCCAGGACCCTGCGGTCCCAGTACCATCGGCGCTGGCGCGTTTCACTTCCGTGTTCGGAATGGGAACGGGTGGTTCCACGCCGCTATGGGCACGGGGGATTCTCGTGTTTTGTTTTTCAAAATCCCACGCCGCCTTCAAGCGGCAGGGGATCCAAGCTGGGGTGGTCATCAGGGCAAAAGGGTCAAGACCTCGGACGATTGGGACCGGTCAGCTCAACGCCTCACGGCGCTTACACCTCCGGCCCATCCACCGGGTAGTCTTCCCGGGTCCTTACCGGCTTCACACCGTGGGAGGCCTCATCTTGGGGCGGGTTTCCCGCTTAGATGCTTTCAGCGGTTATCCCTCCCGCACATGGCTACCCAGCTTATGCCCCTGGAGGGACAGCTGGGAAACCAGAGGTGCGTCCCTTCCGGTCCTCTCGTACTAGGAAGAGCCCCCCTCAAGCCTCCTGCGCCCGTGGCGGATAGAGACCGAACTGTCTCACGACGTTCTGAACCCAGCTCGCGTGCCGCTTTAATGGGCGAACAGCCCAACCCTTGGGACCTTCTTCAGCCCCAGGATGCGACGAGCCGACATCGAGGTGCCAAACCTCCCCGCCGCTGTGGACGCTCGGGGGAGATCAGCCTGTTATCCCCGGGGTAACTTTTATCCGTTGATCGATGGCCCTTCCACACGGGACCACCGGTTCACTAGGCCCGGCTTTCGCCCCTGCTCGGCTTGCAGGCCTCACAGTCAGGCTCCCTTCTACCCTTGCGCTCTCCGGCGGATTTCCGTCCCGCCTGAGGGAACCTTTGGGCGCCTCCGTTACCCTTTAGGAGGCGACCGCCCCAGTCAAACTGCCCGCCAAGCGCTGTCCCCAATCCCTTGGGTTAGGCCCCCAGCCGCGTCAGGGTGGTATTTCACCGGCGCCTCCACCGCCCCCGAAAGGGCGGCTTCACAGGCTCCCACCTATCCTACGCAGACGCGACCAAGAGCCAACACCAGGCTGCAGTAAAGCTCCACGGGGTCTTTTCGTCCTGCCACGGGTAGGCCGCATCTTCACGGCCAGTTCAATTTCACCGGGTCCCTCGCCGAGACAGCGCTCCGGTCGTTACGCTTTTCGTGCAGGTCGGAACTTACCCGACAAGGAATTTCGCTACCTTAGGACCGTTATAGTTACGGCCGCCGTTCACCGGGGCTTCGGTTCAGGGCTTGCACCCCTCCCCTTGACCTTCCGGCACCGGGCAAGCGTCGCTCCCTATACCTCCTCTTACGAGTTCGCAGAGAGCTGTGTTTTTGGTAAACAGTCGCCAGAGCCTATTCACTGCGGCTCCCCAAAGGCACCGCACGCGGCACCCCGAGGAGCACCCCTTCTCCCGAAGTTACGGGGCTAACTTGCAGAGTTCCTTGGCGAGGGTTATCCCGCGCGCCTTAGTGCTCTCGCACCCGCCCACCTGTGTCGGTTTGCGGTACGGGTTCCCGTGGGTTGTGCTTAGAGGCTTTTCTCGGCTCCCTGGCTTCGGAGGGTTGTCACCCTCACGGGCTTCCCCACCACGCAGAGCTCATGGGAGGCGGGTTTGCCTACCCCCCACCCTGCGCTTCTGGCCGGGCTCGTCCATGGCTCCGGTCCCCCTAGCCTAGAGCGTCCCCCCATCGCACCCACGGGAAGGGCCGGAATATTAACCGGCTGCCCTTCGGCTACGCCTCTCGGCCTCACCTTAGGCCCCGCCTAACCCTACGCTGACGACCATTGCGTAGGAACCCTTGGGCTTACGGCGACAGGGATTCTCACCCTGTTTATCGTTACTCATGCCGGCATTCGCACTTCCCTTACCTCCAGCCGCCCTCGCGGGTCGGCCTTCATCGGCATCGGGAACGCTCCCCTACCGCCTAGGACATCCGCCCTAGACCCGCAGCTTCGGCGCTGGGCTTAAGCCCCGATCATTTTCGGCGCAGCGTCACTCGACCAGTGAGCTATTACGCACTCTTTAAAGGATGGCTGCTTCTAAGCCAACCTCCTGGCTGTCTCCGCGACGCCACATCCTTTCCCACTTAGCCCAGACTTCGGGACCTTAGCTGGCGGTCTCGGTTGTTCCCGCGCTTGGACGCGGACGTTATCGCTCGCGCCCTCACTCCCAGGCTCCACCTGGGACCCTTCGGAGTTTGACAGGGTTTGGTAGGCTGGTGGGCCCCCTAGCCCTATCAGTGCTCTACAGGCCCCAGTCAGCACCTGAGGCTGACCCTAAAGTCATTTCGGGGAGAACCAGCTATCTCCGGGTTCGGTTAGCTTTTCACTCCTAACCCCAGCTCATCCGAGGGGTTTGCATCCCCCACCGGTTCGGGCCTCCACTGGGTTTCACCCCAGCTTCACCCTGGCCAGGGCTAGCTCACCCGGTTTCGGGTCCACGGCCGCGGACTAAACGCCCTCTTCGGACTCGGTTTCCCTACGCCTCCGCCTCATCGGCTTAAGCTCGCCCACGACCGTGAGTCGCCGGCTCATGCTTCAATAGGCACGCCGCAACCCCTAAAGGGGCCGCGACTGCTTGTAAGCCCACGGTTTCAGGCTCTATTTCACTCCCCTCCCGGGGTTCTTTTCACCTTTCCCTCACGGTACTGGTCCACTATCGGTCACCCGGAGTACTTAGCCTTAGGCGGTGGTCCGCCCAGATTCCCCCATGGCTCCACGAACCACAGGGTACTCGGGTACCCTCACCTATCCCCCCACCTTTCGCCTACAGGGCTTTCACCTTCTCCGGCGCTGCTTCCCAACAGCTTCGGCTAGGCTGGGGATTCGGTATCCGAGGGCCCCACAACCCCGCCCGGACAAGCCGGACGGTTTAGGCTCTTCCCCTTTCGCTCGCCGCTACTCAGGGAGTCGCTTTCGCTTTCCTCTCCTCTGGGTACTGAGATGTTTCAGTTCCCCAGGTTCCCCCCGCGCTCCCGCGCGGTGACCCGTGTTCCCACGGGCCGGGTTCCCCCATTCGGACATCCAGGGATCCACGCCCGCTACCGGCTCCCCCTGGCTTATCGCAGGTAGCCGCGTCCTTCATCGGCTCGGGTGCCAAGGCATCCACCGTGGGCCCTTAGCATCTTGACCCTCAAGGCCACACTACCGCATGGCCCTCATCCTCTATCCCATCCACCCCAGCTTTCAAGATCCCCCGCCGCCCACCAGGCAGCGCAAAGAAAAGAGTACCA